>JANPNT010000545.1:0-1609 GCA_031427655.1 Burkholderiales bacterium | reverse complement strand
TCGTTTTTCAGTCAGAAAGGCGCCCGACGCAGCCACCTTGGGCTGCCTGCGGGTAAAGCCATCAATACCGCCATCAATCGCCCATTCTGCAAAGGCAGTGGGGCTGGGCTCAAAATCGCGCGACGTCCAGTTTTCGGTCAGGTGGTCTTCATCGGCGTTGTACTCAATCAGGCCACCGCAGGGGTTTTCAAAGTACCAGAAAAAAGCGGATGAAATGGGGTGCTTGCCGGGGCCGAGCTGGGTTTTCCAGCCCTTGCGGCTCATGTTCAGGCCGCCACCAAACACCTCATGAATATCCCGCACGGTAAACGCCACGTGGTTCAAGCCACTGGGTTTGCCGGGCAGTTGCAGTAAGAAAATATCGTGATGCCCACCATTGACGGAGCAACGCATAAAGATGCCGCGTCCGGGGTAACGGTCGGATGTGGTGAAGCCCAGGCTGGCGTAAAACGTTTCAGCCACGTCCAGCTTGTCGGTGAACAGCACCACGTGGCCAATTTCAATCGGCTGGGCGCTGTCGTAGATGGGTGACGGCTTGTCAATGCGGCGCACGTCGTCCCAGGTGTTGGTGGCCACGCCTTTGACTTGTATAGCGCGCTTGGCGCTTGTCTGGAACACGATTTGCAGGCCGTGTGGGTCCAGCGCCACTACCCTCCCGTGGGTGCTGCGCTGGTCTTTGAAACCAGGCGCTGTTGCCAATGCCGTTGCCAGCGCATCGAGCTGCGCATCATTGCGCACACCCCACACCACTTCACGCAGCGTCGGGCCTGCTTCTATCGGCGGCGGGAGTGATGCATCGCCTGTACGCCGCACATTCACGCGCGAGCCATTGAGCGTTTCCCACTCTTGCAGCGTGTCTGAATGGCTGATGTTTTTCAGTCCCCAGTCAGCAAAGAATTTGGCTGACTCGTCCCACGCTTCGGTGGAATAGGTGATGGCGTCGATACCTTCAATCATGGGTCACCTCATAAAACCAGTTTATCTTTTCCTACAACAATCTCGCCCTTAAAAAAGCGAGCAGCCTGTTCACGCCAGACCTCATCTGCAATTGGTTCATCACCGGGCAGCAAATGCGTCAGTACCAGTCGGCGCACACCGGCTTCTGCGGCAATGCGTCCGGCATCTTCGGCAGTAGTGTGGCCAGCGAGTAAAAACTTTTTCAAATTGGGCGGCACATAAGGTCGCTTGGCCAGCATGGCGTCTATGCCTGAAATCAGCATAGCCTCATGCACCAGCGTGTCAGCGCCGCGCGCCAGCGCTGCGGTAGCCTGCACAGGTGAGGTATCGCCAGAAAACACAACGCTGGTGTCGGCAGTGTCAAAACGGTAAGCCAATGCCACCTCAAACGGCTCATGGTCTACCCGAGCCGCTGTGACCTTTACGCGGTCATCCGCAAACACAACACCGGGCGCACTGATCTCGCTGACAGCAAAACTTTTTTCAATTGGCTGGCGGCCCGTGGCCTTGATGCGAGTGTCTATGTCCTCGCGCTGAATGGCAATCGCCGCATCGTGAATACGCAACATTGGCGGCGGGCCCATTACCTTCATCTGCCCCTGAATACCCAAAATCCAGGACAAGTTAACCAGGCTCGGATAGTCGGCGTTGT
>JANPNT010000544.1:0-7160 GCA_031427655.1 Burkholderiales bacterium | reverse complement strand
GGCCGACGTGGATTTGACCTACCAAAATTTGGATTCGGTCGAGTTGGGTGTCACCACCGTGGACAACTACTTCGACACGCTGGGCGGCATCACCGGTGCAGTCAAACGAGCCAAGGGCGGCAAAACGCCACCGGTCTACATTGGCGACCAAACCACCGGCGGCGGCGCTGTGCGTTCGCTGACCGAGCAGGTGTCGCTGGAAACCCGCACCCGCATGCTCAACCCCAAGTGGTTTGAAGGCATGTTGAAGTCGGGCTACGAAGGTGTGCGCCAAATTGAAGTGCACCTCACCAACACCATGGGCTGGTCGGCGACCACGGGGCAAGTGCAGCCCTGGGTCTACAAGCAGCTCTCAGAAACCTTCATGCTCGATCCCGAAATGCGCAAGCGTTTGGCCGAGCTGAACCCCACCGCGTCGGCCCGAGTGGCCAACCGGCTCATCGAAGCTTCAGACCGCAATTACTGGCAGCCCGACGCCGCTACTTTGACAGCGCTTCGTTTGGCCGGTGAAGAGTTGGAAGATCGACTCGAAGGCGTGTTTGTTGAATCCACCACAGGAGCATCCGCATGAGCGTGACCACCGTCCCTATGCCCGACATCAAGCGTGTCGGCCAACGAACTAATTTGCGCTTGGACGGCGAGGGCAGCCAACAGGTTGAACTTGACCCCAACATGAAAATAGGCAACGCCAAAGTCTTTGCCATTTACGGCAAAGGCGGCATTGGCAAGAGCACCACTTCCAGCAACTTGTCGGCGGCGTTCAGCAAGCTTGGCAAGCGCGTGCTGCAAATTGGCTGCGACCCCAAGCACGACTCGACCTTCACGTTGACCAAGAAGATGCTGCCCACCGTGATTGACGTGCTGGAGTCGGTGGACTTTCACGCCGAAGAATTGCGCGTGGAAGATTTTGTGTTCCCCGGCTATAACGGCGTGATGTGCGTCGAAGCCGGTGGCCCGCCCGCAGGCACCGGTTGCGGCGGTTATGTGGTGGGCCAAACCGTCAAGCTGCTCAAAGAACATCACCTGCTGGAAGACACCGACGTGGTGATTTTTGACGTGCTGGGCGACGTGGTGTGCGGCGGCTTTGCAGCGCCTTTGCAACACGCCGATCGCGCCCTGATCGTCACCGCCAACGACTTCGATTCCATCTTCGCGATGAACCGCATCGTGCAGGCCATTGGTGCCAAGGCGAAAAACTACAACGTGCGTTTGGGCGGCGTGATTGCCAACCGCAGCAAAGAGACCGACCAGATCGACAAATACAACAACCAAATTGGCCTGAAGCTGGCCGCGCATTTTCCCGATTTGGACGTCATCCGCCGCAGCCGTTTGAAGAAATGCACGCTGTTCGAAATGGAGCACTCACCCGAGTTGGAAGCGGTGCAAAAAGAGTACATGCGCCTGGCCGCATCACTGTGGTTGGGTGTAGAGCCCATGAACGCCGTGCCCATGAAAGACCGCGACATTTTTGACCTGCTGGGTTTTGATTGAGCCGCCGTTGATGGAAACGTCCGGCTCCGCTGTCACTGCCAGCACCATGACCAGTGTCACCTACGCTGACCGTCGAAGTCAGATTCAAAACTACTTCGACCGCACGGCTGTGGCCGCCTGGGCTGCGCTCACGTCCGACGCGCCGGTGGGCCGCATCCGCACCACTGTGCGCGCCGGCCGCGACCAAATGCGCAGCACCTTGTTGTCGTGGCTGCCAGAAGACCTGCACGGTCGGCGAATTTTGGACGCCGGTTGCGGTACGGGCGCGTTGGCGGTGGAAGCCGCCAGGCGCGGTGCCGATGTGGTGGCGATAGATTTGTCGCCCACCTTGGTAGATTTGGCGCGTGAGCGCTTGCCCATCGACTTGCGCGGCACGGTGGACTTTCACAGCGGTGACATGCTCGATGCGAGGCTGGGCCACTTCGACCATGTGGTGGCGATGGACTCCATCATTCACTACGACACCACCGACGCGGTCAAGGCGCTGTCTCAATTGGCCGAGCGCACTTCCACCTCCATCGTCTTCACTTACGCACCGCGCACCCCGTTGCTGGCCGCCATGATTTCCATCGGCCGCTTGCTGCCACGCGGTGACCGCGCACCGTGGCTGGAGCCCATGGCCAAAGACAAAATTTTGAGCCTGATGGCGCAAGACAAAACCTTGAACACGTGGCAAGCCCGTCGCACGCAGCGCGTGTCCAGCGGCTTCTACAAGTCGCAAGCTCTGGAACTCAAAAAGTCGTAAGCACGCAATGAAAAGGCTGCCAGCGTGAAAGCAAAAACATTCGGCAAATGGGCGCGTCGCATGCCGGCCGAATGGCTGCCCTTCGCCGACGTGGCCAGTGTCGATTTGCCTTTGCCGCGCTTGCTGCGTTTGTCGCTGTTCAAGTTCACCATGGGTGCCATCACCGCGCTGATGATCGGCACGCTGAACCGCGTGATGATTGTTGAGCTGGGTGTGGCAGCCTGGTTGGTGTCGCTGATGCTGGCCTTGCCTTTGCTGGTGGCGCCGTTTCGCGCCATCACCGGCTACCACTCAGATACTCACCGCTCGGCCTTTGGCTGGAAGCGCGTGCCCTACATGTGGGGCGGCACCTTGATTCAATTTTTCGGCTTGGCGGTGATGCCGTTCGCGCTGTTGGTGTTGTCGGGCCAGGGTGCGGTGCCCGTGCCGTCTTGGGTCGGGCAAGCTGCCGCAGCGCTTGCCTTCTTGGCGGTCGGCGCTGGTTTGCAAACCTCCCAAACCGCTGGCCTCGCGTTGGCCACCGACCAAGCCAGCGACGCCACGCGTCCCAAAGTGGTGGCCTTGATGTATGTGATGTTGTTGGTCGGGGCAGTGGCCGGCAGCATCGTTTTCAGTTTGTTGTTGGCCGATTTCAGCCCACAGCGTCTGGTGCAAACCGTACAGGGCTCGGCCCTGTTTGTGCTCATCGTCAACGCCTTTGCCTTGTGGAAGCAAGAGCCGCGCAATCCGCAGCGCGTGGCCGACATGAAAGGCTACGCACCGCCGCCGTTTCGCGAAGTGTGGCGGCGCTTCATTGACAACGGCCGCACGCGGCGTTTCTTGTGGGCCACCTTTTTGGGCACCATGGCCTTCAACATGCAAGACATCATCTTGGAGCCCTACGGCGGCGAGATTTTGAAACTCAGCGTGGGTGCCACCAGCGCGCTCAGCGGCATGTTGGCGGGCGGTGCCTTGCTTGGCTTCTTGCTGGCCGGACGCCTGCTGTCGCGCGCTGCCGACCCGCTGCGCCTGGCCGCTTACGGCGCGCTGGCCGGTTTGCCTGCGTTTTCGGCGGTGATCTTTTCGGCCCCGCTCGACGCGCCTTGGTTGTTCCGGCTGGGCGCGCTGGGCATCGGTTTTGGCGGCGGCTTGTTTGCCGTGGGCACGCTGTACACCGCCATGCGTTTAGAAGATTCAGGCTTCACGGCACTGGCGCTCGGCGCTTGGGGTGCCATCCAATCCACCGCGGCCGGAGTGTCAATGTTTTTTGGCGGCGCGCTGCGCGACGGCGTCAGCAGCTTGGCCTCCAGCGGCGCGCTGGGCGTGGGCATGAACACGCCTGCGGCTGGCTACAGCGTGGTCTATCACATAGAGATTTTGTTGCTCTTCATCACGCTGGTGGCCATTGGCCCGCTGGTGGGGCGCAACGCCATGAATTTGTCGCTGCCTTCGAAAAAATCTGCACCGCAAATGTCACCCCCGCAAACTTTCGGCTTGTCCGAGTTGTCCCGCTAAGCCTCATCAAGGAGAAGGCACCATGCAAACCGTTGGTTACATCACTGGCTATCTCGACCTGCCCCAGGTCTTGCTTTATTTGTTCTGGGCCTTTTTCTTTGGCCTCATCTATTACCTCGTGCTTGAGGGTCACCGGGAAGGTTTCCCCATGGAGTCCGACAGCATGGGCAGCGCGGTGGTCACAGGCTGGCCCATTCCCGAGCCCAAAACCTACAAGCTGGCCGGTGGCAAGAGTGTGACCATTCCTGAGCTGAACCGCCCCGAGCCGCAGTACAGCGCGCGCTCTACGGCCGTGTCGCCCGGCTCACCCATCGAGCCGACTGGCAACCCGATGTTCGCGGGTGTGGGCCCCGGTGCATACGCCATGCGGGCCGATGTGCCTGACATGACATCGCACGGCACGCCGCTGATCCTACCGCTGCGTTTGCTGAAGCAACACGGCGTGGCCCATCAAGACGTCGATCCGCGCGGCCTGCCTGTCATGGGCGGCGACGGCAAACCCGGCGGTGTGGTGCGCGACATCTGGCTCGATACCGCAGAGTTCATGTTCCGTTACCTGGAAGTCGAAGTGGCAGGCAAGGGCGCGAATGAGCCAAGCCGCCGCGTCTTGTTGCCCATTCCGTTTGCGCGCATTCGCCGCAACCTGATTGAGGTCAACTCGATCTACGGCTTGCACTTTGCCGACGTTCCCGGCACCCGCAGCCCTGATCAGGTGACCATGCTCGAAGAAGAAAAGATCAGCGCGTATTACGGAGCCGGCACGCTGTACGCCGACCCCAAGCGTGTTGAGGCCATGATCTGATTCAAGCAGGCAACGCAGAGCGACACCGCAGCGCAGCCGCGCTGCGTACCTTGAGACCGCAGTGCAGCCGCGCTGCGGTTTTGTTGCTGACAGAGAGGTTTTGATGAGCACTGACAGTCACCGGCACGAGCATGAGTTCGAGCCGCAACATGGGTTGCCCGAGCGCTTGCCCGCCAATGAGCACATTCTTTGGCAAGGCTCTCCCGATGTCGGGGCCATGGCGCGTCGGGTGTTTCACATCCGCAAAGTCGCTTTTTACTTTGCGGTTTTGCTGGCGGCGCACGTGGCCAACTTGCTTTGGTCGGGCTCCAGTGCGGTGCAGGCTGTGATGTCGCTGCGCTGGTTGTTGCCTCTGGCCGTGCTGGGCCTCGGCGCGGTATACGTGTTGGCGCGCATGACGGCCAAAACCACCGTTTACACACTCACTGACAAACGCATCGTCATGCGGGTGGGCATCGTGCTCACCATCACCTTCAACTTGCCGTTGAGCGCTTTGACCTCCGCAGGCTTGCATCTGTACGACAAAAGCGCGGACAAAACATCGCCCGAAGGTTTTGGTGACATCACCTTGGCACTCGGCGGGCAGGTGCGCATTGCATGGTTTCAGCTCTGGCCCCATGCGCGGCCGTGGCGCTTCACCAAGCCTGAACCCATGCTGCGCGCGGTACCCAACGCGCAAGCGGTGTCTGACCAACTGAGTGCGGCTTGGCTGGCAGTCAAAGCGCAGGCAGCAGAAAAATCAGCCGCTCCATCCCAGACCGATGACGCTCCAGCGGCATCAGGGAAATCCCAGCCCCACGCTGCGGAGTGGCAAGCACAAACCACGTGACAAATCCGGTGGAACTGATCAACAATGTCAACTTAGGTTTACATCACTCAGCACTACGGATGTCACGATGGGTTTACAAGCGGCTTCGGCCACCTCTCTTGCAAAATCAGCTGCGAAACCAGATGCGGAATCACCCGCCAAGTTAGCCCCCGACAATTTCCCCAAGTGGATTTTGTATTTCGCGGCGGGCATCATTTCGTTTTCACTGATCTCGGTCGCGCTCGTGCGCATCACCGGCAATGGCCCTGACCAGATCGCCGCCGCAGCGGTGGCTGAGCGCATGCTGCGCTTCGACGACATGCCAGACGGCGGTGTCTCCGTGACCGACGGCGTCACCGGCTTGCGGGTGGCGGAGTTGCAAGGCGAACAAGGCTTTGTGCGCGGCGCGTTGCGCGCACTTACTCGCGAGCGCTACGCCCGCGACATTGGCTCCAAACAGCCCTTTAAACTCACGGCTCGCGTGGACGGTCGCCTGACACTGACCGACCCCAGCACCGGCCGCCGCATCGACCTTGAATCCTTCGGCCCGACCAATTCGGGCGTGTTTTTGCGTTTTCTGGAGTCGCCTGAAAAAAGCGTATCCACCGAATAGCAGCAACCGAAGCGCACCTGTTTCGGTCAGATGTTTAACCCACGAGAGCCGCAGCCATGCAAGCCACCTCTGCACCATTGAACACCTCGGAAGAAGCCGGCCGCATGGCCAAAACTGAGACCCTGCTCAGCCCGCGCTTCTACACCACCGACTTTGCCGCCATGGACCGCCTGGACATCTCGCCGCTGCGCAAAGAGTGGGACGCGATGCTGGCCGAATACGAAGGCGACAACAACCACGACCACTTCCAACGCACGCCCGAATTTGCGGTGGAAGTGGCCGAGCGTTTTTCGCAGGTGTCGCCTGAGTTGCGCCAAGAGTTCATCGACTTTTTGGTCAGCTCGCTCACCTCAGAATTCTCGGGCTGCATTCTGTACAACGAGATCCAAAAGAACGTCACAAACCCCGACATCAAGGCGCTGATGCGCTTCATGGCCCGCGACGAATCGCGCCATGCTGGCTTCATCAACCAGTCGCTCAAAGACTTCGGCATGGGCATCGACATGGGCGACCTGAAGCGCACCAAGGCCTATAAATACTTCAAGCCCAAGTACATTTTTTACGCCACTTACCTGTCAGAAAAAATCGGCTACGCGCGCTACATCACCATTTACCGCGAGCTCGAGCGCAATCCCGACAAGCGCTTTCACCCCATCTTTCGCTGGTTCGAGCGCTGGTGCAACGACGACGAATTCCGCCACGGCGAATCCTTCGCGCTCATCATGCGCAGCCAACCGCATTTGCTGCGCGGCGGCAACTTGTTGTGGATCCGCTTTTTCTTGCTGGCGGTGTACGCCACCATGTACGTGCGCGACCACACGCGGCCGCAACTCAAAGCCGCCATGGGTCTGGACCCCACCGCCTACGACTACAAGGTTTTCGAGATCACCAACAAGATTACCGAGCAGGTGTTCCCGATTTCGCTGGACCTCGACAACCCGAAATTGCGCGCCGGTTTTGCCACGCTGTTTGAAGCGCAAACCCAAATGGACGCCGCCAAAGCGCGCGGCGGCTTGACCGGCAAATTGGGTCAAGCCAAGTGGGCGGCCGTGGGTGCCTTCACTTTTGTGCGCCTGTACATGCTGCCGGTGAACCGCCACGCGCTGCCTGCGGAAATCCGCATGGCACCGGCTTGGTAGTTCACGAGCCTTCATTTGCACCGCGTTAAGAAGTAAAAAGCCACACGCCGCACCATGTCAGACCTCGC
>JANPNT010000543.1:0-1734 GCA_031427655.1 Burkholderiales bacterium | reverse complement strand
CCGATGCTGCCGCTGGCCTTGAACCTGCTGGGCTGCCGCATCGCGCCATCGGCCTGGATCGACACCACCGACATCACCGAATTCGACTGCGTGCAGATCGGCGCGCACAGCGAGCTCAACGCTCACTGCTGCCCGCAGACTCACCTGTTCGAAGACCGCGTGATGAAGATCGACCAGGTGCGCATCGGCGAGCGAGTGAGCATCGGGCCGCGCTGCAACGTGCTGTACGGCGCGGTGGTGGGTGACGGCGTCAGCCTTGGGCCACTGACGCTGGTGATGAAGGGCGAAGCACTGCCGGATGGAACAGTTTGGCACGGCGTACCCGCGGTGCAGCAGTGACGGTACCAGCCCGCCACGTTGGACAACGGATCGGCGCCGAAGTCGGGCTGGCCCCGTTGCCTGCCCTGGGCACCGAGGGCGGGGCCACCGTACAGGACTGCCGCACGGACCCCCCACCCTCAAACTGGCCGGCCGTTCAGGTGCTGGCGCTGTTTCCACCCCGACAACCCGCGGACACGCTGGCGATCGAGCGTGCGGCCGCACGAATTTTTGCGCGACAGGTGCTGGTGCAGCGACTGGGTGCGACCGCGGCCTCGTCATGGCTACAACGTCGCCGTGAAGCGCGGGGCGCGCAGTCCGTGTCTTTCAGCCATGAGGTTGGCGCTTCGCTGCTGGCTTGGTCGACCAGCGGGGCGGTCGGCGTGGACCTGGTCGATCTGGACAGTCTGGCACGAGCCAGCCAGCAGGAACTGACTGCCACGGCGGCGCTGTACCTGGGCCCTGAGGCTGCCGCTGCGGTGGCTGCCGCACCGTTGGCGCCTGCGAGCCGCCTTGCGTTTGCCTTGCGCTGGTGCACCCTTGAAGCCAGGCTCAAGTGCCTTGGGCTGGAACTGAATGAGTGGCAATCGGGGCTGGACGGCGAACTTGGCCGCATCGCAACCGTCCGGGTTTATGTTGATGCGGTCTGTGGGCAAGTCTCCGCACGATGGATCGGCTGCCTGGCCTGGCACTAACGGAGCCGGCATGGTCGATTGGTTTGCTGCGGCGCCTGTCGTTGCTGACAGCCTGACTGCACGCGGGCCGACCGCCGATCCTCAACAAAGAACTTCTTGGGAATTTGTACGGCGAGCGTCGGTCTGATGGTGTCGAACTTGGGAGGCTGGACGCTGACGTGCCTGGTATCAAAGCCTTCGACTCGCGTCATCACGGCCCACAGAATTCGGGCGTTCTTGTTGGCCATGGCCACACAGGCTTTCTGCCAGCCCACCCGCGCGGTGAGCTGCACCAGCCAGCGTGAGATCGGGTCGTCACGTTTGCCTGCACTCATGACGGCGGACTTGGCCCCTTGAACCAGCAAGGTGCGCAGGTACTCGTCGCCTCGTTTGGTGATGCGGCCCAGTTTGGTTTTGCCGCCGCTGGAGTTTTGGCTGGGCACCACGCCCATCCACGCCCCGAGTTGTGCGCCGTTCTTGAATTGTTTGAAGTCACCCACGCATGCCGTGAGTGCACTGGCACCGAGCTCACCAATGCCGATAATCTTGGCGGCACGCTGCGCGGCCGGGCTGGCTTTGACGTGTTGGCCTACGTGCTGATCGCACCAGTGCATGTGCTCATCGAGTTCACGCCAGTGCGCGAAGGCGCGGTCGAGCACGCGCCGGGCGGTGGTGCTGAGTTCGTTGGCCGCGTCTTCGATGGTTTCAGACAACACGGCGCGCAACACCTTGGGCTCTTGCC
>JANPNT010000542.1:0-3193 GCA_031427655.1 Burkholderiales bacterium | reverse complement strand
CGGCTGGACGGCCTGGCTGCTGAGCCCCGACATGAAATTGCCGCAAGCGCTGCGGCTGAAGGAAAGCCGGCGCGTGCCGCTGTGGAACGGCCCCATCGAATGCCGCCTGTTCCGCTTCGACCTGGTGGCAGGTTCGGCACGCGGCACACCGCCCGCTGTTCTCCCGCCCGACGCTTGACTCCTGTTTACGTCCGGCAACAGCGGGTTCGAGGTTCGGCTGACGGCTAGGAGGAGTCGTTCGACGACGTCCGCTAGAGGGCAATCCACCGACGCAGCTGCTCGAAAATTGCAACATGTGGTGGCGCCCAGCTCGATGCAGACCGCCAAAGGCTCGCACCGACATGACGTTCGCCGGTTTCCGTCACGGGTACTGATGAAAACGCATGCGACGCTCAAAGACCACCTTGGGTAGAAGTGAGCGACGCGGGCACGCTGAGGGCATTCGCTGGGACGCGCCGGCCGTAAGCCGCGCGCCTGCCAACCAAGCGCCACGTTGGCTGTTAACGTAAGTTTTCACGTTGAAGGAACGCGCGTCGCCGCAGACATGGACACCGTTCGCGTAAACATCGCCTATCGCCCGCTGCGCATCTGCTGGGCCATCAAGCAAGGCGACTTTGCTGCTTTCCGCGAAGCCGTCCGGACGAACCACGCGCTCTGGGGCGGCCGGTTCAATCCCATTGTCGTTGTCGACCGGACAAGCGAAGCGCAAGCGCTCGTCGAGGCCTTCCGGGTCGACTTCGTGCGGCCGTTGGGATCGAGCGATGAGGTCAAAGCCTTGGCCGCGAGCTTCAAGCACCTGATCTCCCCGCTCTTCCCCGACAGCATCTTCATGGGACAGGGCCCGGACGCGCGGGCCCATGTGCTCGATGTGCAGAACGCGATGGTGTTTGCTAGAGACACGCCCGAGTGGAAGCAAATCCAAGATCGAAAGCCGCGCCTCTACAAGTGGGCAGTGGAAGACCCGTTGGCAGATGTCTTCCTGATGCAGCTCGGTGCCTATCCCGACAAGGAAGCGGTCCACATTGACTATGAGTCGATGTTCAAAGCGGCTCTTGATGCAAACGAAGTCGCGATCGACGCGAGCGCCGAATTGCCGGCCGATCTATTCGACTACTCCAGCGTTGCCTACCTTTCCCAGCATCGACTACGCCGCCACCACAGCGTTCAGTCTCACTGGAACTATCCCGGCTTCTACCTGGGGGACGCATCGAACTTGGACGACCTGGTCGCGTTTTGGAACCTGCGCGCGGCCGATCTTCGGCTCCTGTTCGTTGATCGCGGTCAGACGGCGCGCTACGCACAGCAAATCCCGATCTGGAAAGAGTACGCGGCGGAGTCGCTCGCGCGCAGCCGGGATCGGGCGCGAGGCCGGCAGTACGCCATCTGGTGGCGTCGCGAGAGGTTCGGTGATGCCGGCGACATGACAGCACTGCGAGCCCCCTTCGGCGACGAGCCCTGCACGACCTGCGGCGTGGATGAGCATCATTGGAACGGGCTAAATCTGCGGCCCCCGATGATGCACTTCGGCGAGGTGGCATCACTCGGCGTTCTCGTCACGGATAGCGACAAGCCGAAGCTCTCCTTCGGCCTGAATGACCGGCCGTATGCCACGGAGTCGTGGTTCCACGCGCAGCACTTGGTGGCATCGGTCAGCTTCCTGGGTGGACTGTATGGGCGGGATGACTTCACCCTCGACCCGCCGTACGTGCCGGAACTGAACGAGTTCTACGCCCGCACCATGCATTTCCAGTACGACCGGCTGCGCATTGAGTCGGAGCGGATTGGCCTCATCGTGAACGCCACGGACAGCGACAGCTTCGTCTACGCCTTGCCGACGGCAGAGTTGTTCAAACGGGTATTCTCGCTGGCTGGTTTCACGGCCAGCGTCAGCTCGGGTGGGCTGATCGCGCGCCAGTTGCTTGCGCAGCTTGGCGGCGTGCAAGGCGGCCGGGTGTTCAAGATCCCGGGCGCGCGGCGGCTGCTTAAGACCCATGGCCCCACATCGTCGTTCAGCGAGAGCGCTGCACTGCAACTGATCGGCGGTAAGGACGACGACAACCCCGACGCCAAATTCGCAGACCACGGGGACCTGTACTTGGAACCGCGTGAGCAAGGGAAACCGCTGACGCCGCCGCACGTTTTCGCCTACCTGGTTGGCAAACGCCTTCTCCGCATCGGCTCCGACTTGAATTGTCCGCGCTGCCAATTGCGAAACTGGTTCCCGGTGGATGACCTGCGACAGCGCGTTAACTGCCAGATGTGCGGCGAGCCGTTCGACGCGACCAGCCAACTCGTCGCCGGCAAGTGGGCCTACCGGCGTTCCGGCGTCCTGGGTACGGAACGCAATGCCCAGGGAGCCGTACCGGTCGTCCTCACACTACAGCAACTCGATACCAATCTGAGCATGGGGATGCAGCGCCGGTCGTACTCCGTTTCCCTCGACTTGGCGCCCACGAGAGGGCAACTGCAGACGCCATGCGAAGTCGATTTCGTGTGGCTCATGCCGCAGCGTTACCCGGACAAAACTGTTGTCATCATCGGCGAGTGCAAGGATCGTGGGCATGCTCCCACGCCAGGCGGTGACGGCGGCACGATCAATGCGAACGACATTGCCAACCTGCGCGCCGTCGCAGACTCATTTCCTCGCAAGCGATTTGAGGTCTACATTCTTTTGGCCAAGCTGTGCGCCTTCACACCAGCCGAAGTCGAACTCGCACGCACCCTCAACAACGAGTATCAGCTGCGCGTCATCATGATGACGGAGCGTGAGCTTGAACCGTACAGCCTCTTCGAGCGCACGGAGAAGCTCTTCCGGATCGACCGCTACGCTGGCTCCCCGGAGCACCTAGCGCGTGCCACGATGGCGATTTTCCTGGACCCGCAACCGATTCTGGGTGCAGGGTCATCCCAGGTACCCAAGCAAAATGGCCCTGCCCCTTGAGATAGGTGGAAGTCCTTGTCAGGTGCCTGTCTTGACGTTTTGACGACGATCCGCTCGCCAGCGGCGAAGCGCCGAGTGCGGACTTCTGTTCTGGGTCGCTATGTAGAGATCTGCATAGAGCAGAGAGTCTTTTGCCTGGCAGACGCGGCGCGCAGAAATCAACCAACGAGGTGGCGTCGGCCCGCGTTTGGTAGGCAAAAGATCCCGTTGGACTGAACCGCCCGCGCAGGCGGTGGCACGCTATGGGTATTG
>JANPNT010000541.1:0-1813 GCA_031427655.1 Burkholderiales bacterium | reverse complement strand
GTGGTGCGGCGGCGGGCTGATGAGGCCCACGCCCGGCACCGAGTAGCGCAACATGCCGATGTATTCGCTGACCTTGCCACCGGGCAGTTGTCCGCCTTCACCGGGCTTGGCGCCCTGCGCCATCTTGATCTGCAATTGGTCGGCCGACACCTGGTATTCGGTGGTCACACCGAAGCGGCCCGACGCCACTTGCTTGATCTTGCTGCGCAGTGAATCACCTTCGTTCAAAGCGAAGTCGACTTGAATGTCACCGGCCCCGATGATCTCGCTGAACTTGGTGCCCTGGGCGATGGGAATGCCCTTCAGCTCGTTGCGATAGCGCGCTGGATCTTCTCCTCCCTCTCCGGTGTTGGACTTGCCGCCAATACGGTTCATCGCCACGGCCAAAGTGGCATGCGCTTCGGTGCTGATGGAGCCGAGCGACATCGCGCCGGTGGCGAAGCGTTTGACGATTTCGCTGGCGGCCTCCACCTCGTCCAAAGGAATGGCTTTGCTGGGGTCGAGCTTGAATTCAAACAGGCCGCGCAGGGTCATGTGGCGACGCGATTGATCGTTGATGAGCTGGGCGTATTCCTTGTAGGTGTCGAACTTGTTGGCACGCGTGCTGTGCTGCAACTTGGCAATCGCGTCGGGCGTCCACATGTGTTCTTCGCCGCGCACGCGCCACGCGTATTCGCCGCCCGCGTCCAACATGCCGGCCAGCACCGGGTCGTCACCAAACGCGGCGCGGTGCATGCGGATGGCTTCTTCGGCCACTTCAAAAACGCCGATGCCGCCGACCTGCGAAGCGGTGCCTCGGAAGTAATGTTCCACCAAGTTTTTATCCAGGCCAATGGCTTCAAACAACTGCGCGCCGCAGTAGCTCATGTAGGTGCTCACGCCCATCTTGGACATGATTTTTGACAGGCCCTTGCCGATGGCTTTGACGTAGTTGTAGACCGCTTTCTCTGGTGACATAAAAGCGGACAGATCGCTCGGCAAACCTTGGTGCAAATTGGCCAAGGTCTCCATCGCCAAGTAAGGGTGAACCGCCTCGGCACCGTAGCCGGCGAGCACGGCAAAGTGATGCACTTCGCGCGCAGAGCCGGTTTCCACCACCAAGCCTGCCAGCATGCGCAGGCCCTCGCGCACCAGGTGCTGGTGAACTGCCGACAGCGCCAGCGCGGCCGGGATGGCCACAAAGTCGTGGCTCATTTTTCGGTCGCTGATGATGAGGATGTTGTGGCCGGTTTTGATGGCGTCCACGCATTCGGCGCACAGTGAAGCCAGCTTGGCTTCCACGCCTTCATCGCCCCAGGCCAGCGGGTAAGTGATGTCAAGTTCGTAGCTTTGAAAACTTGCCCTTGGTGTGTTTTTCAATTTGACGCAGGCGTGCCATGGCGTCGAAGTCGAGCACCGGCTGCGTCACTTCCAAACGCATCGGCGGGTTCACCGCATTGATGTCGAGCAGGTTCGGTTTGGGGCCGATGAAGCTGACCAGACTCATCACGATGTTCTCGCGAATCGGGTCAATCGGCGGATTGGTGACCTGCGCAAACAGTTGCTTGAAGTAGTTGTACAGCGGCTTGTTTTTGTCGGACAACACCGCCAGCGGCGAGTCGTTGCCCATCGAGCCCGTGCCCTCCTCGCCGTTCAGCGCCATGGGGCTGAGCAGGAACTTGATGTCTTCCTGGGTGTAGCCAAACGCTTGCTGGCGGTCGAGCAAGGTCTCGGTGAAAGCGGTGGGTTGCATGTCGGCGGATGAATCCATCGGCACGTCGTCCAACTTGACGCGCACGCTCTCAATCCACTGCCGGTAAGGCTTGGCCGAGGC
>JANPNT010000540.1:0-7949 GCA_031427655.1 Burkholderiales bacterium | reverse complement strand
CTGGGAAAGCGCACTTGTGACAACGACACACCCGCGCGGTAGCCGCCAAAGTCACGTGTCAAGTCGGCATGCGTGCGCAACATCAAGCCGCCGCCCACAGGTGCTGCGCCGCCACCGCCGCCGCCTGCGTAGACGCCCACTTCCACGTCCATGAATTCAGACACTGCGCGGCGAATGGAAGCCTCTGCGCCCACGGTGAAGAAGCCGCCACGTTGACCTGAAAAGGCCCCGTAGGCCGCTGCCCCAACGTAAACATTGGGTGCCACTTGAAGCAGGTAGGAAGTGCCCAGGAGCCCCAAATTTTCGAGCTCTGGCAGGCGTATGCGTTCGGCATTCACGCGAATCACCGATGGAATGGTGGACAAGCCCGGCGCATCGCTCGGGTTGTCAGAGCGCGCCTGCGAAGCTGCCGCAGCCGGGGCGATTGCTTGAGCCCAACTGCCGCCGCCCGCCAGAGCCAGGACAACGCATATCAGCTCCGGCAGCGCGCAACGACGGCTTTGGGTTGGACAAAAAAACCGTGTAAAAAACATTGAAAACATAAAACGAGAAATACAAAAAACGCCAGGCGCGGGCAACTCCAAATGGTAACCACCCGGGCGCGTTGCTGACCCTCCATCCGCGCACGGCGCTTCATGCAAGCAGCGCAAGGTGGCGGCGACTTTTAGAAAGTCCTTGGAGACATTGATGAACTCGAAACCTTGCCCCTTTGTCCGTGCAAAGTCATCAACAGCAGTTGGCAGACTCCGCGCGGTCGTCGCCGCCCTGGCTTATTTGCCTTCAGCGTTGGCAGCCGACACTACGCAGCGGACACTACGCAGCCGACATGACGCGGCCGGCATGACGCAGCCGACATGACGCAGCCGACTAGCGCCCCGCGCAGCCTCGCCCCCATGACCCGCGCGGTTGAGCTTTACACCTCCGAAGGCTGCAACTCCTGCCTTCCAGCCGACCGCTGGTTGTCACGCATCGCGGCAAATATTGATGCACACGCCGACACCGTTGCCCTCGAATTTCACGTCGACTGTTGGGACCGCCTGGGTTGGAAAGACCGTTTCGCTAGCCCCGCCCACGCCACACGTCAGTTACAGCAGCAAGCCAACAACGGTGCGGTAACGAAAGCAAAACCAAACAACAAACTCAATCCACAGCCCGAAGCGCAGCGCGAAGTTCCACCCCCAACTCCGGCTTGTGCGAAAACGGATCGGTCGGATTGCGCCCCAACATCACATCGTCCAAACGCGTCTGCACACTGCCTAAAGCCTTGGGATGGCTGTAGACGTAGAACCGACCCGCGTCCATCGCATCAAAAACATACTGCGCCACCTCCGCCGCCGTGCGCTTGCCGCTGCTCACAGCCTTGTCGCTCATGGCCTGGCCGATCAACTGACTTCGCGTGGGCTTGACGCCTTTGTCGCGCATGTCTGAAGGCCGGTTGCGATGGCTTTGGGTGATGCCGGTGGGCACAAAGTAAGGGCACAACACCGACGCGTGAACCTGGTCCGTCACCAACGCCAAGTCTTGATACAAGGTTTCGCTGAGCGACACCACGGCGTGCTTGGTGACGTTGTAGACGCCCATGTTGGGCGCGTTCAGCAAGCCCGCCATGGAGGCGGTGTTGACGATGTGGCCTTCATAGCTCGGGTCGGCCCGAGCAGCGGCCAACATCATCGGCGTGAACACGCGCACGCCGTGGGCCACGCCCATCAAGTTCACCCCAATCACCCATTCCCAGTCTTTCAGCGAGTGCTCCCAAATCAAGCCGCCCGCGCCCACCCCAGCGTTGTTGAACACAAAGTGGGGCGCGCCAAAACGCTTCAAGGTGGCGGCACCCAAAGCTTCTACCTCGTCAGACTTGGAGATGTCCAAGCGGTAGGCCAAAACCGGCGCACCCATGGCTGAAATTTCAGCGACCGCCACGTCGAGCGCTTCTTGCTCCACGTCGGCCATCACCACGTTCATGCCGCGCCGAGCCGCGATGCGCGAAGCCTCCAAGCCAAAGCCTGATGCCGCGCCGGTAATCACGGCCGTGCCGCCTTGGTAGTTCTTCATACGGATGCTTTCATAGATGAGCTTTCGACAAAGGCGGAGTGCTGGCAACAGGGGCTGTTTTTTTCACTGCCCGCGGTGCAAAGATCAAACGCAAGGTGTCGGTCACGTCGCGTACCTCGGCGCCTTGCAGCGCGCCTTTGCTCAGCAACAAGCGGTGAAGTCCAGGCAAGTGATAGTGCGGCACTGCCGGATACAAATGGTGCTCAAGGTGGTAGTTCACGTGATGCGGAAACAGCAGCGCGCGGCCCAGCCAATTGGCCGCGCTGCCCCACGTGCGGTTGGTGCGCGCCGCAGTGAGCGGGGACGAAAAATCGGTGGTGGCACCATGCTCGCAAATGGCACGCAAGCGCAGAACGGGCTGCAACACGGTGAGCAGTGGCAGCGCCCACAACACGAAGTACCAAGCTGCCCCTTGCCATCCCCACACCAACGCGCAAAACATGGGCGCTGCCAAATGGAATGCGACGACAAACCAGCGGTCGGCGCGGGCCGTGGCGCGCAGTTGCGACGAGGTGTCGTCCAGCGGACGGGCCGCCCGATTCGTCACCGCATTCAAAGCCGGTGCGCCAAAAAAGTAGGCATAAGTTTTGTAGGCGTTCAAGCCGACCACGTCTTGGGCCAACTTCTTCCAGAGGTACTTCACGCCGCGCGGGTAGCCGCCGTGGATGGCGGTGTCGGGGTCTTCAGCGGTGTACAAATGGTTGTGATGCAAGCGGTGGGTCACGCGGTAAGTGCACATCGAGACGCCGCCCGCCATGCCCACCATGCGGCCAATCACGTCGTTCACTTTGCGATGAGCAAACAAGCGGTAATGAGCCGCTTCGTGCGCCAGGATGAACAGCCCGTGTTGCGCCACGCCAATCACCAACACCACCAACAAAACCCAAGCGCTCGGTCCTGTCCACAGCGCCAAGCCGATACCCGTCAAGATCACTGCCAGCGTTTGCAAAATCGCCAACGTCGAACGCCAATTATTGAGTTGGGTCAACGGTGCGAGCTCAGTCGAACTCAACACGCGACGCGCTTGCGCGTTGCCTGAGCCCACAGCCGATGCGCTGGCATCAACTTTCAGCGGACGCAAATCGTCGCGAAACTCTTCACCTGTGTTGCTTTTTGGGTTGGGGATGTTCACGATGCGCTCCTTAAATTGTCAATCCGACGCCTGCACACGTTCCACCAAACGCCCGCCGACCGACAAGCTGCGCAGGAATTTGAATGTGCCGGTGGCATGTGCAACCAACACACCTTCCCCATTGAACACCGAGCCTTCGCAAAACGCCAAACTCGCCGTGCTGGTCAACAGTTTGCCCATGCCGCGCAAGCGGCCGGTGGCGGGGCGCATGAAGCTGGTTTTCATTTCGATGGTGACGACACCGCGGCCGCCGTCAGGCAGGTGCATCTCGGGGCTTCGCGCGGCATGCGCCATGACCACGTCAAGCAGCGTCATCGTCACACCTCCGTGCGCCATTTGCCAAGAATTGCAAAGCTCAGGGCGCAGTGGCACATCAATTTGCGCCAGCCCGTCGCCCACGCTGATGAGCTCCAAACCGAGCAGCTCGGCGAAAGGAATGTAGACAGGAAACTTCACGCGCAACCCACTTCGTCAAACGCCGTGCACCGCGCTCACACCCCCGTCAATGGCCAAAATTTGACCCGTGATGTGCTTGCCCGCCGCGCTGGCAAACAGCAGCGCTGCGCCTTTGAGGTCGTCGTCATCACCCACGCGGTTCAAAGGCGCTGTGCGCGCGATGGCCTCTGTGCCCAACTTTTCAAACGTGCCGCGCGTCATCTTGCTGGGGAACATGCCAGGGGCCAAGGCATTCACATTGATGTTGTAGCGGCCCCATTCACCGGCCAGCGTGCGGGTGAAATTCACCACCGCGCCTTTGCTGGTGCCATAGGCAATGAACTGTGTTTCAGGCGACGCGCCCGACAAGCCCGCAATCGACGCAACGTTGATGATGCGACCCCCACCATTGGGAATCATGCTCATCTTGCCGATGGCTTGACTCATCAAAAAGATGCTGCGAATGTTGATGTTCATGACCTTGTCCCACGCCTCCAGCGGGTGGTCTTCGGCAGGCGCGCCCCAAGTGGCACCGGCGTTGTTGACCAAGATGTCAACACGGCTCAAGCGCTGCATGGCTTCCTCGGCCACATGTTTGATTTGCGCGGCGTCGCTTGCATCGGCAGCCACCCAGCGGGCGTCAATTCCTTTGGCTTGAAGTTGCGCCACAGCCGCTTCAAGTTCAGGCGCTTTGCGCGAAGTGAGCAGCACTTTGGCACCCGCTTCGCCCAGCGCTTCGGCTATTTGCAAACCCAGGCCGCGCGAGCCGCCGGTGATGAGGGCGGTTTTGCCGGTGAGGTCGAACAAGTTTTGGATGGGTGTGCTCATGGTGACTCCGAGATGGGATGGGGTTGTTTGCAGGCCGTGCGCTTGGAGCGCGCTACTTTTTCAAGGCTTTGAAAAACGCTTCGCTGTTGGTGGGGCGGCCCAAAAACTGTTGCAGCAAATCGGCCGCAGAGCTCTGACCGCCATTCGCCAGCACGGTGTCGCGATAGCGTCGGCCCGCGGTGGCGTCGAGCTTGTTGGCTGCGAAGGCGGTGCGTAAATCTTCGGCCACCACCAAGCTCCACAAGTAGCTGTAGTAACCCGACGCATAACCACCTGCGATGTGACCAAAGCCGGCAGGAAAGGTGGTGTTTGCCACATAACCCAACGGCGTTTCGCCTTCCATTCGGGCCCACAGCATCATAGGGTTCAGCGCAGTGGCATCGGCAGCTTTTCCGTAAAACGCCAAGTCGAAGCTGGCGTACAAATGCTGCCGAGACACCTGGATGCCTTTGCCAAATTCCTTGGCCTGTTCAGCCCGCTTCAGCAAGGCGGCAGGCACGGGGGCGCAGTTTGGACACACTGTCTTGAACAAGGCCATGGCTTTGGCGTCGTAAACCCAGTCTTCCAACATCTGCGACGGTGCCTCCACAAAATCAAGCTTCACGTTGGTGCCGCCCTGCGAGGCATAACGCGTCTTTGACAGCAAAGCATGAATGCCGTGTCCAAACTCATGCAGCAAAGTTTGCAGTTCCTCCAGCGTCAAGCCCTTGCGGTTGAAGTTGACCGCCATCGCGGCTGCGGGCAAGCGCGACAGGCCCGTCGCAGAATTGCGAAAGCTCCACACCGCCGCGTGGTTGTACTTGTCATCGCGCGGATAAAGGTCCACAAAAAAAGTGCCCAAGCTTTGACCGGTGGCGTCGTCGCGGGCCACAAACGCGCGGGCTTCCGGGTGCCACAAGGTTTGCTTGACCGGCACGAAGCTCACGCCGAACAAGCTTTGCGCCAGCTTGAAGACAAACTTCAAACTCGCCTCGGGTGGAAAGTAGGTTCGAAACTTCTCCTGGTTCAGGTCAAACCGCTCGCGCAGGCCACGCTCGGTGTAGTAAGCGACATCCCAACGCTTGATCTCGGTCGCGTTCAGCGGCTGTTTGAGGTGCTGAGCCTTGACGGCCCGAAGAACGTCCAAATCGGTCTGCTCACGCTGAACCACCGCGGCCTTCACTTCGCTCAAAAACGCCTGCACCTGCGCTTCGCTGCCGGCCATGCGTCGGCGCAACATGAAGTCGGCGTAAGAGCCCATGCCAAAAAGCGCCGCCAGTTCACGGCGCTTGGCACCCAGCTGAGTGAGCAGATTCAAATTTTCTGCGCCACCCTGATTTTGAAAAGCACGCCACATCCGCTCACGGGCCACCGCGCTGTGCGCGCCTTCAATCACGGGCACCGAAGACGGGTAATCCAAGCCCAACAAAAAGCGACCTTGCGCATCGCGCTTGGCTTGCTTCCAAACCCCTGGCGGCACGCCCGACAGCTCGGCAGCGGTGAAAGCAACTTGCGTTTTGTCTTCGCGAACCTTGCGGTTGAAGTCTTGCGACAGGCGCGCGATGTCGGAATTCAGTGCCAAGGCACGCTGCTGCAAATCGGCAGGCAAAGCAACGCCCGCATCTTCAAAAGCGTCCAGCAGATCGCGCTGAAAGCGCTGCTCCGAGTTGCCCAGGGGCTGCGCCTTTTTCAGGAGCCCGTAGACCGCCGCGTTTTGCAGCGACGCCGTGCTGAAAGCCTGATAACGAAGGTCGCACGATTCCATGGCGTCGCGCAAGGCCTTCACGGGATGAACGGCACTCAGATAAGCCATCGGCCCGCCGGTGTCCTCGTAGCGAATCGCCATCGCGTCGAACGCCGCAAGCAACCCAGAAGTCTGCGTGGGAACCGCTTTCTCTAGATCGGCCATCTGCTGCTTCAGGTCGAGCAGCATGCGGTCGCAGTCGGCATTGACGGCGGCTGCGTCTTTGTAGCTGGGCATGACGTAGGTCTGGGCAAGCGCCAGCGCAGGCGAAGCGCCAAGCCCACTGAGCAAACACGACAAAAGCAAAAATCGGATCGAGTGCATGCCTTAGATCACGTTTGTGGAGGCGGTCGGCTTGGAAGGCACCGACTCAAGCCAGTGTTTTCAAACGGTCTACCGCTTCATGGTCCAACACACTGCGCTTCCCACGCAGCCGCCCCAGCTGAGCAGCCACCACTTTGATCACCACGTGACGAATCATGCGGATTCCTTTCGGCGCGCACGGACAAATACCAACACGGCACCGACTGCCGCGACCAACGCGCCTGTGATGGCAATGGGCCAGCCCAAAGCGTCATCAGTTTTTTGTATCACAAGGCCCAGCACCCCGGCCAACAAGCCGCCGTAAATCAGCACCCAAATCAGTTTGCCGAGGAAGACGTTGCTCATGTGGACCGCCTCGCGCATCCCGACACTCGGTGCAGCGCAAAAAAGCGGTTGGCACTGAGCTTGTCAAAGTGCCTGCGCGCAGACAGCAAGGCTTCAAGAGGCCCAGCCCAAGAGGTCGGGGGGTTGTGGCGAGAAATTGGCAACATCAGTCGACGCGTTCAAAACCACTCAACGGCCATGCTGCGGCAGGTGTCGTCGCGCGTGCTCACCACGCTCAACCACGCGGCCACGCGGGGCACCTCGAAGTTAAAAAAGTAGGTGGTGGCGGCGAGCCTGCCTTGCAGGGCGTTCCGTTCATTCGCGTCATCAGTCGAGGTCAATGCGGCTTGAGCGCACAGCGCCACGTCCAGCCACATCCAGGCCAATACGGTGTGGCCAAAGGCTTGCAAGTAAGGCGTGGCATTGGCCAGCGCCTCCGTGGGCTCGCCCGTGGCCCAGGCCGCTTGCGTGGCGCTCTGCAAATCACGCAAGGTGCTGGTCAATGTGGCCGCGTGAGCGGACAAACCCGGCACGGCCGCAGCCTTGTTGGCGGTGGTCATGACCGTGTCGGCAAACAGCTTGAAACCTGCGCCATCTTGCATCACCACCTTGCGGCCCAACAGGTCCAGCGCTTGGATGCCGTGCGTGCCTTCGTGAATCATGTTCAAGCGGTTGTCGCGCCAATACTGTTCCACCGGAAAGTCGCGCGTGTAACCGTAGCCGCCCAGCACTTGAATGGCCAAGCTGTTGGCCTCAACGCACCATTCGCTGGGCCAGCTCTTGGCAATCGGCGTCAACATCTCCAACAGCAAACCGGCGTGCTTGGCTGCCGCCGCGTTGCCGGTATGCAACTCGTCCACCAAGCGTGCGCAGTACAAGGTCAACGCCAGCGCACCTTCGCAGTAGCTTTTTTGCGCCAGCAACATGCGCTTGATGTCGGCGTGTTCAATGATGGCCACTTGCGGCTTGGAGGCGTCTTTGCCGCCGCCTTCGATGGTGCGACCTTGAGGCCGCGTCTTGGCGTAATCCAAGCTGGCCTCGTAACCGGCGTAGCCCAACATCGCCGCGCCCAGGCCCACCGCTATTCGCGCCTCGTTCCTCATGTGGAACATGCAGCGCAGACCGTCGCCC
>JANPNT010000539.1:0-2182 GCA_031427655.1 Burkholderiales bacterium | reverse complement strand
TCTCGGTTGATCACCCGGTTCGCACTTGGCGCAGCAGCGCTGGCTGCTTTCGTCGTGGCGACACCTGCCCTTGCCGCGTGGGAACCCACCAAACCGGTTGAGTTTGTCGTACCCGCAGGCACGGGCGGTGGCGCCGACCAGATGGCGCGCCTTATCCAAGGCATCGTCATCAAGTACAAGCTGATGAAAGAGCCGATGATCGTCGTCAACAAATCTGCGGGCGCGGGTGCCGAGGGCTTTTTGTCGGTGAAAGATGCCAAGGGCGATCCGCACAAACTTGTCGTGACCTTGAGCAATCTGTTCACCACACCGATGGCAACGGGGGTGCCCTTCAACTGGCGCGACATGACCCCCGTCTCAATGATGGCGCTGGATCAGTTTGTGTTGTGGGTCAACGCTGACACGCCCTACAAGACCGGTAAAGAGTACTTGGCAGCGGTGAAAGCCGCTGGCCCCAACAAATTCAAAATGGGTGGTACTGGCTCCAAGCAGGAAGACCAGATTTTGACAGCGGGCATGGAGAAAGCAACTGGCACCAAGTTCATCTATGTGCCGTTTAAGGGCGGCGGTGAGGTGGCCGTGCAACTGGTGGGCAAACACGTCGACTCCACGGTGAACAACCCGATTGAAGCCGTGGCGCAGTGGCGCGCAGGCCAATTGCGCGCGCTATGTGTGTTTGACGACAAGCGGATGCCGTATAAAGCCAAGGTCACCGACAAACTGGCCTGGGGCGATATTCCCACCTGCACGGAATCGGGCGTGCCCTCCAGCTATGTCATGTTGCGCGGTGTGTTCATGGCCCCCGGCGTGACGGCAGATCAAACCGCCTACTACACCGGCATGCTTAAGAAAGTGCGTGAAACCCCTGAGTGGAAGGACTATTTGGAGAAGGGTGCCTTCAACCAGACCTCCATGTCCGGCGAGGAATTTGCGGGCTGGTTGGGCAAGGCCGAGAACATGCACCGCGAGCTTATGAAAGACGCTGGGTTCTTGGCGAAATAATCACCGCAAGATCCTGATCGACGACGTTTTCACCGCACCTGGAGTTTCCCTTTGACACCCATTGAACCCATTGGCGACGCACCTGAAAAAGGCATGCCTACCTACGCGATGGAGGTCATCGTCGCCCTCCTGATCTTCGTTATGGGCGTGGTCGTGATCGCTGGCAGCTGGGCTTTGGGCTCAGGCTGGACCAGCGAGGGCCCGGGCGCCGGCTACTTCCCGTTTTACATCGGGGTGATTTTGTGCATCTCGGGCGCGGGCACGGTGGTGCAGGCCTTGCGGGGTGCCAAAAAGAATGCCGACGTGTTTGTGAACAACGAGCAGCTCAAGCGGGTGCTGTCGGTGTTTCTGCCAGCGCTGATCTATGTATTTGCCGTGCAATTTGTCGGGCTGTATGTGGCATCGGCGGTTTACATCGCGCTCTTCATGGCGGTTTTGGGCAAGTTTTCGCCCATCAAAAGCGCAGTCACCGCGGTGCTCGTGAACGTGCTGTTCTTTGCCATGTTTGAAATCTGGTTCAAGGTGCCGCTCTTCAAGGGCAGGTTCGACTTATTGAGTTTCCTGGGGTACTGAGATGGAAGAACTCAACGCGCTGTTCCACGGATTCAGCGTCATTCTGACGCCGATGAACCTGCTGCTCATGTTTGTGGGCATCATTCTGGGTGTGCTGATCGGCGTGCTGCCCGGCTTGGGCGGTGCCAATGGCGTCGCAATTCTGCTGCCGCTCACTTTCACAATGTCGCCCACATCAGCCATCATCATGCTGTCGTGCATTTATTGGGGTGCGCTGTTCGGTGGCGCGATCACGTCAATACTGTTCAACATTCCGGGCGAGCCTTGGTCAGTCGCCACCACCTTTGACGGCTACCCCATGGCCCAACAAGGCCGCGCGGGTGAGGCGCTGACCACCGCGTTCACCTCGTCATTCATCGGCGCGCTGGTGGCTGTGGTGATGATCACATTTTTGGCGCCCTGGGTCGCCAAGTTTGCACTCAAGTTTGGGCCGCCGGAATATTTCGCGGTCTACCTGCTCACGTTTTGCAGTTTTGTCGGCATGGGCAAAGGCTCACCGTTCAAGATTTTGGCCTCGATGGCGATTGGTTTTGCCCTTGCGGCCGTCGGCATGGACACCGTCACAGGCCAATTGCGGCTGACCTTTGGCTTCCCCGATTTGATGCGC
>JANPNT010000538.1:0-1914 GCA_031427655.1 Burkholderiales bacterium | reverse complement strand
GCGACGATCTCGGCTTCTTTGGCATGTTGTTTGGCGTTCAACACCGCGTGCGGCAGCTGCACTTTTTTGAGCATGTCCGAGATCAACTCAGAGTTCTCAATCGAGGTGGTGCCCACCAACACAGGTTGACCGCGTTGATGGCAGTCGCGAATGTCTTCAATCACCGCTTCAAATTTTTCGCGGTTGTTCTTGTAAACAAGGTCGAGTTCGTCTTTGCGGATGGTCGGGCGGTTCGGCGGAATCACCACTGTTTCCAGGCCGTAAATTTCTTGGAACTCGTACGCCTCAGTGTCGGCCGTACCGGTCATGCCCGACAGCTTGCCGTACATGCGGAAGTAGTTTTGAAAGGTGATGCTGGCCAGCGTTTGGTTTTCGTTTTGGATCTGCACGCCTTCTTTAGCTTCTACCGCTTGGTGCAGACCGTCAGACCAACGACGCCCCGTCATCAAGCGGCCGGTGAACTCGTCCACGATCACCACTTCACCTTGCTGCACCACGTAATGCTGGTCGCGGTTGTAGAGCTGATTCGCCCGCAACGCAGCGTAGACGTGGTGCATCAAGGTGATGTTGGCCGGGTCGTACAGGCTGGCACTTTCGGCGAGCAAACCGGCTTCTCCCAGGATGCGTTCAGCGTTTTCGTGACCTTCTTCCGTGAGGAAAACTTGGTGGGTTTTTTCGTCCACCGTGAAGTCGCCTGCCTCGATCACGCCTTCGCCGGTGCGCAAGTCAAGCTCGCCAATTTGCTTCTTCAACTGCGGCACCACCGAGTTGATGCGCACATACATCTCGGTGTGGTCCTCAGCCTGCCCGCTGATGATCAGCGGCGTGCGGGCTTCGTCAATCAGGATGGAATCCACCTCGTCCACGATGGCGAAAGCCAAGCCGCGCGCCACACGGTCGTCGGTGCTTTGCACCATGTTGTCGCGCAGGTAGTCGAAGCCAAATTCGTTGTTGGTGCCGTAGGTGATGTCGGCGGCGTAAGCGGCTTGCTTTTCCTCGCGCGACATGTCGGGCACGTTGACGCCCACACTCAAACCCAGGAAGTTGTAAAGCTGGCCCATCCAGGCGGCGTCGCGCTTCACGAGGTAGTCGTTCACCGTCACCAAGTGAACGCCCTTGGTGGTGATGGCATTCAGGTAGATGGGCAAGGTGGCCATCAGCGTTTTGCCTTCGCCGGTGCGCATCTCCGCGATCTTGCCGTCGTGCATGGCCATGCCGCCGATCAACTGCACATCGAAGTGGCGCATCTTGAGCGCGCGCTTGCCGCCTTCGCGCACCACCGCAAAAGCTTCAGGCAACAGCGCGTTCAGCGTTTCTCCAGCCGCAAAACGGTCTTTAAATTCAGTGGTTTTGGCCTGCAAGGCCGCGTCGTCCAGGGCCTCCAGCGCAGGCTCCAGGGCATTGATCTGCTGAACGACTTTGCGGTACTGTTTGAGCAGACGTTCGTTACGGCTACCGAAAATCGAGGTCAGAATTTTAGGCAACATGCGGCAGCGTCTTTTGGAGAGAAATCGGAGTTGAAATCGTTGTCGGTATCGGCGTGGCAGGCGCAGTCGTCAAAGTGGCGTCTGCCCCTTGCTTCCGATATAAACAAGTGGGGTCTGGCCGCGCCCTATCAAGACTTATGTCCCGATGCCGGGGCTCAGAAAAGCCTTCAAGTTTAACCGCTCAGCCCGAGCCTTTTCAGGCCCTCATGGGCTCAGCGTGAACTGCGTTTGTCTTTTCCTGCTGGGGTCGATGCCAGCGCACCGTCACGCAAGCTGGCCTGCGATTCCTCCTCACCTGCAGCCAAGAACTTGGCTGGATCTCAGTGGACGCCTTCCACCATCACTTCGAAATGCAAATGCGGCCCGGTGGAGCTGCCTGTGGTGTCCACTTCGGCAATGGGCTGACCGCGTTTCACGATCTCGCCTG
>JANPNT010000537.1:0-2377 GCA_031427655.1 Burkholderiales bacterium | reverse complement strand
CCGCACGCTTCGGCCACTTGGTTCATTGACGTGGCCATGTAGCCGCGCTGCGCAAACAGTTGCGCAGCGTGCGCCAGGATCATGGCTTGCTGGTCGTCGAAGTTGGCGGCGCGGGTGCGGGACACGTCAGCTTTTCGTTTGCCGATTCAACGCTCGTCAAACGACAAAACCACCTTGTCGGTCAGCGGGTGCGCTTGGCAAGTCAACACAAACCCTGCGGCCACTTCAGCCTTGTCGAGCGCGAAGTTGCGCTCCATCCGCACCTCGCCTTCCACGCACTTGGCGCGGCAGGTGCCGCACACGCCCGAAGTGCAGGAAAACGGCACTTCCAAACCGGCCGCCGTGGCGGCATCCAAGATGCTGGGCTGGTCTTTGCTGTAGGAAAACTCGCGGCGCAGGCCGTCGCGAATCATCGTGATGCGGGCGGCGTCGGCATCACCGGCTTGGGCTTCGTGAACGACTGCACCCACTTGACTCGCACCTGCCAACTGAACCCCGAACCGTTCAATGTGAATGCGTTCTTCAGGCACGTTCATGGCCAACAAAGCCGCCTCGGCTTCGTCGTTCATTTGAAACGGGCCGCAAATGTAGGCCTCGTCGATTTGCGCCGCTGGCACCACCGACTTCAAAAAATCGCCGAGCTTGTCGCGGTTCATCACGCCCATGTTCAAGGGCGAATCAGTGTGTTCGTCGCTGAACACATGGTGCAGCGACAAGCGCGTGAGGTAGCGGTTCTTGAGGTCTTCAATTTCCTCTTTGAACATGGTGGATTTCAGCAAGCGGTTGCCGTAAATGAGCGTGAACTGGCTGAGCGGTTCGCGCGCCAGCACTGTCTTCATGATCGACAAAATCGGCGTGATGCCGCTGCCACCCGCAATGCCCACGTGGTGGCGCTTCAGCGCACTGTCCAGCGGCACAAAAAAGCGGCCCTGCGGTGCCATCACCTTGATGCTGTCACCGGCTTGCAGGTGTTCGTTGATCCAGTTGGAGAACACTCCGCCCTTGACCTTGCGCACGCCGACGCGCAACTCGCCGTCATCGACGCCTGCGCAAATGGAGTACGAACGGCGCAAGTCCACGCCGTCGATGTCTTTGCGCAGCGTGAGGTACTGGCCCTGCGTGAAACCAAACACTTGGCGCAGCGGCTCGGGCACGTCGAAAGTCACGACCACGGCTTCGGCGGTGTCCGGCTGGATGCTGCGCACGGTCAGGGGGTGAAAGGTAATGTCCATACGAGGATTTTTCAGATGGGCTTGAAATGCTCAAACGGCTCTTTGCAGGCCAAGCAGCGGTACAGCGCTTTGCAGGCCGTGGCACCAAAGGCCGACAAGCGTTCGGTGTTTTGGCTTTTGCACTGCGGGCAGGTCAAGCGTTCCGCTGATGAGTCACCCCGTGCTTGGCGGGCCATGAAACGGATGGGCACCGCGCCGCCGTGCAGCACTGGGCCGGGCGGCGCAATGCCGTAGTCGAAGAGCTTGCGCTTGCCTTCTTCGCTGATCCAGTCTGTGGTCCAGGCGGGCGCGCGGCGCAGCGTGACGCGGGCGGCACCCAAGCCCGCAGCAGCAATAGCGGCCAGCACGTCTTGCTCGATCACTTCGGTGGCAGGGCAGCCCGAGTAGGTGGGCGTGAGGATGATTTCCATGCCGCGCTCGTCGATCAACACGTCGCGCACGATGCCCAAGTCGCGCACCGACAGCGCAGGCACTTCGGGGTCGAGCACGGTAGACAACACCTCCCACGCTTGTTGAACGCGAGGGTCAACGGTGACTTGCGCGCTCACCACACACCGCCCGGAAAGCTACGTTGCAGCGACTGCATGGTGGCCAAGAGGTGACCCATGTGCTCGCTGTGCACGCCGTTCTTGCCGGTGCTGCGGAAGGTCGATGCTTTCGGCGCAGCCAGCGTGGCGTCTTCCAAGATGGCGTGCATCTCGCTCGTCCAGACCTCACGCAAGTCTGCCCAGCGCGGGCCCAAACCGGTGGCGTGTGCGTGCTCGTCCACCGCATCGACCTCGAACCATTCTTCGCTGTAGCGCCACAGTTTTTCGACTGCGGCTTCCATGCGGCGACGCGATTCTGGTGTGCCGTCTCCCAGGCGCACCACCCAATCGGCAGCGTGTTGTTGGTGGTAGCGCGCTTCCTTCACGGCCTTGCCTGCGATGCCGGCAACTTCAGCGTCTTTGGAATCGATCAAGCGCTCCCACAGCAGCTTGAGCAGCGTGGCGACCATGGCATTGCGCAGCACGGTGAAGGCGAAGTCGCCGTCTTTCGGGCCGCCCGGCAACTCGACCATGGTGACGTTGAAAAAGTCGCTTTCGTCACGCAAAAACGCGAGCTGGTCTTCGTCCAATTTTTGAGCCGATGTCTGATCCGATGTC
>JANPNT010000536.1:0-2649 GCA_031427655.1 Burkholderiales bacterium | reverse complement strand
GTGAGGCCCGCAGCATACTGCTTGATTTCGACCCGCTCTTGGCAGCAATTCGTAGCCGTGCAACACCCCGGATATGAGCACAGCTGAGTGTCGGGAAGCCTACCAAGCCCACACTCCTGGCCAGGTTCATCGATGATGTGCTGGTCATCGTGACTTCAATGCTGGGCCGCTGTTTCGCCGCTGCCGCTATGCCGCTGGCCAGCGCCGAGCCTTTCCGTAGGTCGAGTCCCAGCCTCACCGGCGAATCGCTGCAAATATCTGAGCCGGATAACAACATGGACAACTCGCATCTGCCCAACGCGAGAATCTGCGCGTTTACAGGGCTCCGCGCGCGTTGTTCAGGTGACCCCGGCCCACCAACATGCTCCAGCTAAAGAGGCGACAGTACCGAAAAGCCCAATTCGTTCATCGACTTGGACTTCTTCTTTTCCCCGTGCGCGCCTAGACTTCTGGCCATTGCTGAGGCGAATTTCGCTCCGTTAAACTCAGTCTGCTCTGCGGGTGTAGTTCAATGGCAGAACGGCAGCTTCCCAAGCTTCATACAGGGGTTCGATTCCCCTCACCCGCTCCAAATCTTCGTCGCGATCGATCACTTGACTAAAACGCCCCGGAAAAGGGGCTTTTTCATTGTTTGCGTCCACGCACTTTGATCTTGGCCTGACCACTTCAGTGTTTGGCGCACACTGATCGCATGAACTCTTTAACTCCATCCAAAACGTTTTGCATCGTCAGCTTGCACCCGCTGGCTCCGGCGCAGCTGCGCGAGCTTGCAAACTCTGAGTGGGGACGGTTTGATGTGCTGTTGCTTTCGTCGTTGGGCGAACTGGCGCAAATCGGCGGTGCGGCTGCCGCAGTGTTGGTGAAAGAAGCTCAGCTTGACTCGGCATTGACAGCCTGGCCCGCAGCGGCCAGCCCGGCAATATTGGTGGTGGCCGATCAACCCAGCGCCGCGCAAATCTTGGAGTGGACGAAGTGGGGCGTGCAAGACGTGCTGACAGCGAAGGCCTGCACTCAGGCCAGCTTGGGCCAGCGCATGCTGGCAGCCATTGAGCGCCACCGATTGACGCAAGAACTGCGCGCCACCGGCGTCAGCGCCTACGCCACCGATCTGGACACCGGTTTGCCGCATGAGCAGCAGTTGATTGAGCACATGAGCCAGTTGATGGCGCTGCGCGAACGTCAGCCTTCACCGATGGCGTTGCTGGTGCTCCGCATTGAGGGCTTGGCCACGGCGCAGGCGCATTGGGGTGCCGACGCGGCGCACGCACTGCGTCGCAAGGTGGCGGTGCGGTTGCGTGCGGGCGTGCGCGCGAGCGACGTCGTGGCGTCCTTGGGCGACGATTCGTTTTCGGTCTTGCTGTCGACCATGTTGGCACCGGGTGACGCGGTGCAAGTGGGAGCCAAGTTGACGGCTGCGCTGCACGCGCCATTCAAAATTTCAGGCGCCGAGGTGGCGGTGTCGGCCGCGCTGGGAATTGCGCAATACCCGCAGGACGGGTCACATGCGCAAGCGCTGCTGCAGCGTGCGGTGGGTTTGGCCAACGCCAGCGCAGCGCAAGGCCGCGTGGGCTTTGCCAACTTCAGTGAATCAGGCGGGGCTGCGGCGGCGAACGACAATTGATGGTGTTGTGAACCCCCGCCAAAAAACAGACGACCGCTGCGCCTCTGCGGTGAAGTGGATTTAAAGGCGGCCTGTCACTTCAATATATCCGCGATACACAGGTACTTCATCTCCACGTAGTCATCAATGCCGTGATGCGAACCTTCGCGCCCCAGGCCCGATTGTTTGACGCCGCCAAACGGCACCTCGGCCGTTGAAATCAACCCGGTGTTGACCCCGACCATGCCGTACTCCAGCGCTTCGCCGACCCGAAAAATGCGGCCGATGTCGCGGCTGTAAAAGTAGCTGGCCAGGCCAAATTCAGTGTTGTTGGCCAAGGCAATTGCCTCGGCTTCGGTTTTGAACTTGAACACCGGTGCCACCGGGCCGAAGGTTTCCTCGCTTGCGCACAGCATGTCGCTGGTGGCGTTGGCCAGCACGGTGGGCTCGAAAAAACGCGTGCCCACCTTGTGGCCGCCGACCATTACTTTCGCGCCTTTGGCCACCGCATCGGCCACATGTGCTTCCACTTTGGTGATGGCTTGGTGGTCAATCATCGGGCCTTGGCTGACGCCCGCTTCGAATCCGTTTCCCACCTTGATGGCACCTGCCTTGGCGGCCAACTTCGCAACGAAGCTGTCGTACACGCCCTCTTGCACATAAAAGCGGTTGGCGCACACGCAGGTTTGTCCGGCGTTGCGGTATTTGCTGACCATCGCGCCTTCCACAGCGCTGTCGATGTCGGCGTCATCAAACACGATGAAAGGCGCATTGCCGCCCAATTCAAGCGACATTTTTTTGATGGTCGGCGCGCACTGCGCCGCCAAGATGCGGCCGACTTCGGTGGAGCCGGTAAACGACACGTGGCGCACGGTGTCGCTGGCGCAAATCACTTTGCCAACCTGGATGGAATTGTCAGAGTCGGCCGTGATGATGTTCAGCACGCCGGGCGGCATGCCCGCACGCAAAGCCAGCTCGGCCACCGCCAGCGCCGACAGCGGCGTTTGCTCGGCGGGCTTGATGACCACCGGGCAACCCGCGGCCAGCGC
>JANPNT010000535.1:0-6781 GCA_031427655.1 Burkholderiales bacterium | reverse complement strand
GTTCCTATGGCAGAGGCCAAAACCGACGCCGTCAAAAGCGTGGCCAACGCCCATGTCAAAAAGCCGTGCGCGGTGTCGCGGAAGTACACCTCATCGTTGTGCACGGCAAGGTACCTGGTTCGCAGGCGACCCGCCAAATAGCCACCCATGCCAGACGCGATGAGCTGTGTGAGGGTGAGCCAAAGAATGGTGGACACCCCAAATGCAGCGGCACCCAGGCCTGCGCTGGCCCAGGGTGACACCGAAGACAAGCCCAAGCCGGTGCCCAAGATCAACAAGATCAAAGACAACGCAGCCGCTGCGGCTGCCCCGGCGACTATGGCGGGCCACGACACTGGGCTGCCTGAAAGCGCGCTTGAAGCAAAAGAAGTTTCGGTTTGGCTCGCCGACGAGCGCAGACCCCCTCTGGCGTGCACAGGTTCGTCTGCGATGCTGGTCGCAGAGGCAGCTGCGGAGTGGGGAAACGCCATGGTGTCAATCTCGGGGAATTATGAGTACCCTGATCATCAAACTCCGATGTCCAACGGCTCGTGGGAGCAGGCTTCAAACGCGTGTAGGAGCAAGCGCATATCTTTGTACTGAGCCGATGCGAGCGCACAGCCCCGCCCAAAACACGCCGCCACCAAGTCAGGTGTGGCGCTGCGTCAGACTGAAGAAAATGCCCGGAATCGTCAGCTCCGCCAGACTCAAATCAATGGCGCAGCCGTGCATCACGAAAACCACCGGAAGCACGAGGAGGGCCACGCCAAGCGCGAGCGCAACCGCGAAGCCGCGCGCAGGAAGCGACGTCGCAAAAGCTTGTGTGCGCTCTACTGCGGGTGAGGTCATCACTGACAACTGGCTGCCTGCATAGAGGTCAGCGCACAGCCGAATCCGCACTTGGTTTGTCACGGCTCTGGACGGATAGCTCATGTCTGACTTCTCCTGCAAAAAAGCGCTCGGGCCGCCCTGGGATGCGCGAAGCCCTTTGGTAACAACAGTACACAGCCGCAACGTCAACGCGATTCAGGCAGCGTCTGAATTGTTTGTAGGAGCAGGCGCTGGTTTGCATGCGCCTGCCCCTTGAACCTCACCTCAAAACACGCTGACATCCACGACGCTCAGCGCGTGCCGTTGACGTCCAAATCAACCCGACGGTCAGGCTGCAAACAGGCCACCAATTTCACGTTCGCTTTGCTGCCCTTGCAATCGGCGGCGTTGGTCAAAGGTGTGGTTTCGCCCTTGCCTGTGGCCATCACTTTGCTGGGGTCGATCTTGCCGTTGCTGGTGAGGTAGTTCTTCACCGCGTCAGCACGCTGCTCAGACAACTTTCCGTTGTAGGCGCTGGTGCCTAAACGGTCGGTGTGGCCGATCACGTTGATGCTGTCAAAGCGAGTGCCTTCAAGTTCTTTGGCAAAGTTGTCGAGCGACACATTGCCACCGGGTTGCAGATTGGCGCGGTCGAAACCAAACAAGGTTTCGGCCGCAAAGCTCACGCGCTTGACGGCTTGCAGCGCAGGTGGCGCGGGCGCGGCCACCGGCGCCGGGGCAGGCATGGTTTCGACAATCACCAGCGGTGTGGGCGCTGGTGCCACGGGTGTCGGCGCAGGCGGGGTGTAGGCAACAGGCGTGGCGCGCGAAGTTGATGTGCGGCCGAGCGGAAACACCAAACTCACCGCGAACAAGTTCACGCCCGCCTTTTCGCCCACGGCGTCGTTGATGCGGTAGCGCTCGACTTCAGCACGCACCAAGAAAGACGGCGTCACCGCGTATTGCATTCCCACACCGGCCTTGTAATTGGTTTCGCGACGGCTCGGGGTGGGGTTGGTCACCAGTGCCGCGCCGGTGCCGACAAAAGTGCCGCGCGTCCTGGCGTTCTGCACGCCGATGCGTCCAATGAGCGCGAAGTCGTCACTCAGGGGTGCTGTGCCCACCAAGTCGAGGTTGAAGCCTTCGACACGCAGCTGACCGTTCAAAGTTCCGGCAGGAACGGTGGTGGATGTGAAGGTGGATTTGCCCAGGTTGAAGTAGCCCGCTTCCACTCCGAAATATCGGTTCATTTGATAACCGCCAAACACCTTGTAGCCGGTGCGGCGCTCATCGCTGCCAGTGATGGTGTGAGTCAAGCCGGGGCCTGTGACGGCGGCTGCAATGCTGGGTTTATCGACGTTGGCTTTGGCACGCCCTGCGGAAACACCCACGTAAGGGTAAGGCTCGCTCATGTCTTGTTGAGCGTGGCTGGAAGTGGTGCTCAAACAGCCCAAACAAGCAAGAGTGACGAGGCTGACAACACTGGGGAAAGGGGCTGATTTCATGGTGACTTTCTGGTCAATCTACAAAGTTGGTTTGAGCCGCGCCCGCTTGGGCAGAGCCTGCTGGATCGAACAGTGAAACGCGTTTTTAGTCAGCCACTTGCACGCGGTCTGTGCGAAGGCGCACTCAAGGCTCAGTGCTGTGGTGCCGCGAACACATGCCAGCTGGGGCCAGCAAATGCTTGTCGGCAATGTCTGACGCAACAGCGCGCGCTTCACCGATGGATGCGAGGCCCAAGTAACCGTACTGTCATTTCCAACTTCCTCATTGCCAAATCCAACACAGCGAGATCAACATGAAAATTCATATTCATACAGCCGCAATTTCAGGCCTGCTGATTGCCACGGCGCTGCTGTCAGCCTGCAACAAAACGGACACCACGATGGGTCAAAAAGTAGACGGCGCCATCGCCTCCACCGAGCGCGCCGCCAGCGCCGCCAAAGCTGAAATTCAAGAGGCGACTAAGGAGGCCAAGACCGCTGCCAGCGGAGCCACCGGCACTATGACCACGTCCACCCGTGACGGCATGATCACCACCAAAGTGAATGCGGAGTTGGTGAAGGATCCTTCGCTCAGCGCACTGAAGATCAATGTCGACACCACCGACGGTCACGTTGTGCTGAACGGTGCCGCGCCGTCTGACACATCGCGCCTGCGCGCTGCCACACTGGCGCGCGCCGTAGACGGCGTCAAAGACGTTGACAACCGCTTGCTGATCGAGGTGAAAAAGTAAACCGCCATGGCCTACCAAAGCACCAACCCCTACACCGCGCAAACCGTTCAAACCTTCAGCCAGATCAGCGACGAAATGCTGGAGCAGCATCTGAATGCGGCCGGCAATTGCTTCCAAACGAATTGGCGTCTCACCACCTTTGACCAGCGCAAAACCGTGCTCAAGCGCGCGGCCCAACTGATGCGCGAGCGGTCCGGTGAATTGGCCGCGCTCGTCACTTTGGAAATGGGCAAGCTGATCGCGCAAAGCCAGGGTGAGGTGGCTCTGAGTGCCGCCATCCTCGACTCTACGCGGACCACGCCGAAACCTTCCTGACTCCCGAAAAGCTCGTGACTAAAAAAGGCGAAGCCATGGTCGTCAGCGACCCCATCGGCGTGCTTTTTGGTGTGGAGCCCTGGAACTATCCGTACTACCAAGTCGCCCGCTTTGCAGCGCCGAATTTGATGGCGGGCAACGTGGTGATGGTCAAGCACGCCTCCAACGTGCCGCAGTGCGCCTTGGCTTTCGAGAAGTTGTTGCTCGACGCTGGCGCACCAGTGGGTGCCTACACCAACCTGTTCATCTCGAAGGAGCAAATTGCTTCTTTGATTGCCGACCCGAGAATCCGCGCCGTCGCGTTAACGGGCAGCGAAGGCGCAGGCGCGGTGGTGGCCACGCTGGCAGCCAAGCATTTGAAAAAGTCCACCTTAGAGCTGGGCGGCAGCGATGCCTTCATCGTGCTCGAAGATGCCGACATCGACAAGGCGGTGAAGCACGCCGTGGCCGGCCGCATGGGCAATTCCGGACAAGCTTGCACGGCGTCTAAACGCTTGATCGTGGTGGACGCTGTGGCCGAAGCATTCTTAGAAAAATTCAGCGCTGCCATGGGCCGCTTCGAAGCAGGTGACCCAATGGACAAAGCCACCAGCTTGGCTCCGCTGTCGTCAGCCAGCGCACTGGAAACCTTGCTCGGCCAAGTAGACGCTGCAGTCCTGAACGGTGCCCTCGTGTTGATGGGCGGAAAACGTGTGGCCGATCAAGCGGGATCCTTCATGCAGCCCACCATCCTCACCGACATTGATGCGCACAACCCGGCGTACAAAGAAGAGTTTTTTGGGCCTGTGGCCTTGTTCTTTCGGGTGGCCAATGAAGCGGCTGCCGTGTTGTTGGCCAACGACTCCAGCTTCGGGCTGGGCGGCTCGGTCTTCACCGAAAACCCACAGCGCGGCAAAGACGTGGCTCGCCAAATAGACACCGGCATGGTGTTCATCAATTCGGCAGCCATCTCCACGCCGGAACTGCCGTTTGGTGGGGTCAAAAATTCTGGCTACGGGCGCGAGCTGTCCAGCGCAGGCATCCAAGAATTCGTCAACAAAAAGTTAATTTATTCGGCTTGACGAACTGCACCAAATTTCACCACGGCGGCCGAAGCGGCGACCGTGGCGAGATGCTTATTGCATGCGAATCGTGGCGTGCTCGCCCAGGCTTTTGGGCGGGTTGCCAGTGATCGCTGCTTGGGCCATTTTTAACAGTTGCACGACCTTGCTTTCTTTCACGTCCCAGTAGTTGGCGTGAACGATCGTGACTTGCACCAAAGCCAAGTTGGGGTCGGTGTAGCCCGCCGGAAACCAAGCCTGCGCCATCTTGGTCCAGAGCTTTTCTTTCAATCCCATGTCCTCGGACACCACCGCATTGCCAGAAACGGAAACATAACTGTCCGAGCCGGTGTCGGCGTACACCACGTTCACCACCGGGTCGGCGGTCAAGTCGGCAACAGGTTCACTGTCGCGCGCCATGAAAAACCACAGACTGGAGTTTTCGTCGATGGATCGGTTTTGCGTGGTCATCGGCCGCGCATGCAAGTGGCCATTGGAATGTCGGGTGGTGAACATCGAAAAGCGGATGTCTTTAATCATTTCCCAAAGCCGCTCGCGCGCCTCCTGGGTGTCCGAAATGTCATTGGGATGCTGTACGTCTGAGCTCATGAGGATTCCTTGGGGCAGGTGAAATGGACGCGGTGCTGCGGATGATTGCATCGATCAGCACGCCTCAAGATTTCAGCGGTTTACCGCCCGGCTGACGATCAGGCAGCGCCCTACTTTCACGTAGGCTGTCTCTGACATCGAACCCCGCGATTCACCGATGGCTGAATACGGCATTCGCCAACATGATCCAGTGAAAGGCGCAGTGACAAACCTTTGTCAACGCGCTGTTCCCGGGGCCTCGAACCAATACTTTCGTCGCCCCTTCGCACTCAGGAAACTTTGCATGCACCCGCTCAAGTCACGTCCTTCGCCCGCTGCGTCAAAATTTGCTTGCGCACTCGCTGCGGCGCTTTTGTTCACTGCCGCAGTCGCCCAGGCTGAAACCGCCACGCTGCCGGTGTCGGCTGGAACCGGCCCCACCCCGACCTTGCCGCCACCGGTGACGTCTCTTGTTCCCACCGTCAATATCGCGCCTGCGGTCGGCTGGCCGCAGGGGCTGAAGCCCACACCGGCAGCCGGCACGCAGGTGGCCGCCTTTGCCGGCGGATTGGATCACCCGCGCTGGTTGACGGTGTTGCCAAACGGCGATGTGCTGGTGGCGGAAACCAACGCCCCGCCCAAGCCCGATCCAGACAAGAGTTTTATGCAGCGCATCAAAGGCTGGGTGACCGGTTTGATGATGACGCGTGCGGGTGCGGGTGTGCCCAGCGCCAACCGCATCACCTTGCTGCGCGACACCAACAACGACGGCGTGGCCGACCAACGCTTTGTGCTGCTGCAAAACCTCAATTCACCTTTCGGCATGGCCCTGGTGGGCGACCAACTTTATGTGGCCGCGGCTGACGCGGTGCTGCGCTTTCCGTACCAAACGGGCGACACGCAAATCACCGCCCAGCCCATCAAAGTGATGGACTTGCCGGGCGGCCCCATCAACCACCACTGGACCAAGAACCTCATCGCAGCGCCTGACGGCAGCAAGCTCTACGTCACGGTGGGCTCCAACAGCAACGTGGGCGAGCGCGGCATGGCCGCCGAAACCGGTCGCGCCGCGATTTGGGAAATCGACCTGCCCAGCGGCCAAAACCGCATGTACGCCAGCGGCCTGCGCAACCCAGTGGGCATGGCGTGGGAGCCGCAAAACGGCACCTTGTGGGCGGTGGTGAATGAACGCGACGAGCTCGGCAGCGACTTGGTTCCTGACTACATGACGTCCGTCAAACGCAATGCCTTTTACGGCTGGCCTTACAGCTACTACGGCCAAAACGTAGACGTGCGGGTGAAGCCGCCGATGCCCGAACTGGTGGCCAGCGCGATGTCGCCCGACTACGCCTTGGGGCCGCACACCGCCTCGTTGGGCTTGGCTTGGTCCGCAGGCACCTCATTGCCGGCCGAATACACCAGTGGCATGTTTGTGGGCCAGCACGGCTCCTGGAACCGCAAGCCCCACAGCGGCTACAAAGTCATCTTCGTGCCCTTCAACGACAGCCTCATCAAAGGCCAACCCAGCGGCGCACCCATTGACGTGCTGACCGGGTTTTTAAGCGACAAAGGCGAAGCCTACGGTCGGCCCGTGGGCGTGGCGCTGGACAAGCAAGGCGCGCTGCTGGTGGCCGACGATGTAGGCAATGTGGTGTGGCGAGTGACGGCCTTGGCCACGACTCCAGCAGCGCAGAAACCACGCTGAGCCAGAAGTGTGGGCGGCAGAAGGCGCAGATGTGAAAGGCGGCCCCAGCGAGGACAGTTTTTACCGGGTTTGCCGGCCCATCGCCCTAGCCATGGGACAAAAAACCGG
>JANPNT010000534.1:0-12917 GCA_031427655.1 Burkholderiales bacterium | reverse complement strand
GTCGCTGGCGCCGTGCAGCCGATCTCAGTGCTGGGCGATTTCGCGACTCTCACCGCGAATCAGTACGGCAAGCCGGTCAAGTCGAATTGGGAAACTCTCGACGCTGTCATTGCACCCAATATTTCCTTTCAATTCACAGTCTCGAATTCTCACTCTGTCGTGGAAGGCGGCTTATTTGATGCCGAGCAGCAGCTGAGGGCTCTGGTGCCGGGCGCGGCTCCGGCGGCCTTTCGACTCCAGCATTACTTTTGCGTGCCGAGAGATCGATTCGAGAGCTTCACTCTCACTGCTGGAAATTTCAGGGCGACAGCGAATAAGCCGCGGCCGGCCAACGTGGAGTATTTCGTTCTGCTGATGGAGCAGTCGACAGTGTCAGTAGTCAGAGGAGCGCCAGGGCAAATCGGAGCTGCGCACTGCGGCTGCACTTCAGCGAGCCAGTGCAAGAAGACTTGCCCTTGCAGCGCTGCAAATCCTCCAGTCAAGTGTATTCCTGGAGTCTGCGGCTGCAAGAGTGGAAAGTGTAAGAATCGATGAAGAGCTGTTGAGAAGCTGAAACTCTCGCGACCACTTGGAAATGAAAGCGGCGTTCAGTACGGAGGAACAGGCAGCTCGCGAGAGAGGCGAGCGTGCCGTAGTTCGCATACAGCGCAAACACGTCGGCCAAGATGCCGTTCATGGCCGCCGACACGTCTTTGGTGGCGGCTGAGTCCAAGTCGGTGGGCGTGCGCAGCGGCGCTTTTTGCATCGCCTTGGCAGACTTTATTTCGGTGGCTTTCATGGGCTGGGTACTTTCAAAGAATTCAAAAGAATGAAAATGCCATCAGTCCGGTCCGAGGGCGCGCTGGCCACAAACCATGTCTGAAGGCGACTGCAGAAATCATCGGCCAGCACGGCTCAGCGCATCGTGGGAACAGGTGGCGTGCGCTTGTAGGACGAAGCGCTTTCATGTAGCGGCTTGGCGTCAGCGTAGGAAGCCGCCTACCGCGCATTTGGGCTGGCGACTATGGCGTGACGCACGCTGTCGCAAGATATTCCAGGGGAGTCCAAGTGCCTTTCCAACTCCCCAGATGATCGTAGAACGCCGTTTGAAAACTTTCCTACCCACACAGTCGCCGTGCGCATGAGCGACACCACCGCAACACCCCCGAACAAGCCAAAGCGCAGTACAGCTTTCAAGCTGGTCTTGGGTTTTTCGGCGCTCGTCGCCGCCGTGGTCTTGGCAGTGGCGTGGGCTGAATCAGCGGGCTGGCCTTTCTTGGCTGCGCCGCTGGAACGCCAGCTATCGCGCCTCGCGCAGCGGGAGGTTCGGTTTTCTGAAGCGGTACTAAATTCGACACCCGAGCTGACACCCGAGTTGACAAACAAGCCGACCACAGCAGCGGCCAGCGCTCAGAACCCCATCACCGCCTTCTCCCTTCATTTACTTGGTGGCCTGAAGTTGCGCGCTGCGGTGCTGTGGGTGGCCGCACCCGAGTGGAGCAAAGCTCCGCATGTGCTGAGCGCAAGAAACGTCGCGCTGGACCTTGGCTACGCTGATGTCTGGCGCGCGTATTTCGGTCAACACAGCGGTGAGGGAATTCACATCGACCGCTTGCAGGCCAGCAGCCTGGACGCGCAGCTTGAGCGCTTGGCCGACGGCCGCGCATCGTGGCAGTTTTCATCCAAGCCCAGCCCGGTCAATGCCAATTCTCCGTTGGTGTTGCCGACTTTCGGCGTGCTTCAAGTTGGCTCGGGCACGCTGCGATTGAACGACGTGCCGTTGGCCTTGAACCTCGAGGGAGACTTGAGCTGGACACCAGCATTGCTTGCAAGCGACGGCACGTCCACGCAGCCGGGGCAGCTCACCGCCAAAGCCAAAGGGCAATACAAAAACTTCCCCTTGAATGCTGAATTAAAGACTACGGGGGAGCTAACTGAATTGATGGACGCGTCCCGCGGTTTAGCCGCCACAGCGCGCTTGCCGTTCGTGCTCGACGCTACTTTGGGCCGCGCCAAGCTCAGCTTCAACGGCAGCAGCGCCTCGGCCTTATCCTTGGCAGGTTTGACGGGCCGTTATGACTTGAGCGGTCCGTCATTGGCGGCGGTGGGAGACCCGGTGGGCGTGACTTTGCCCACCACCGGTGCCTTTCGCACGCGGGGTCGCATCGTCAAAAAAGCCGACGTTTGGAGCGCGCTGGTTGACGACGCGGTGGTTGGTTCCAGCCGCTTGAACGGTGCCTTCACCTACGAGGCTGTCAGCGGCACTCCCAAGCTGTCAGGGCGCTTGGGAGGCAGCCGTTTGCTGCTGTCTGATCTAGGCCCGGCCATCGGTGGTGCCCCGCGTGCAGCGGACGGCAGCAAGCCGGCAGTGGTCGCCAGCAACAAGGTGCTGCCCGCGCGCCCTTTTGATTTGAAAGCCCTGCGCGCCATGGACGCGAATGTGTTGATCGACATCAGTGACGTCGACCTCAACACCAACCTGCTGGAACCCCTGCGACCGCTGCGGGCGCACTTGCAATTGGTGGCGGGCGTGCTCACGCTGAGTGATTTGGAAGCACGCACGGCGCAAGGTGAGCTGCGCGGTTTGGTTCGTTTAGACGGTCGAAACACCCCAGCACTGTGGAATGCCAAGCTGCGGTGGAACGACGTGCGCCTGGAACGTTGGATCAAACAAGTGCGCGCCAACGCAGCGCCGCCGTGGGTGTCGGGTCGCCTGAACGGGAACGCGGTGCTGCAAGGCCAAGGCCGATCGACCGCAGAAATTTTGGCCACGCTGAAAGGCAAAGTGCGAACCGAGTTGCGCGACGGCGCGGTGTCGCATTTGGCGATTGAAGCCGCCGGTTTAGACATCGCGCAGGGCTTGGGCATGCTGCTGAAAGGCGATGACGCCTTGCCCGTGAATTGCGGCGTGGCCGACTTGGTGGTCGAGGCAGGCAGCTTCAAGCCGCGTGTCATGGTGATCGACACCACAGACTCCGCCGTGTGGGTTGACGGCAGCGTGTCGTTGGCCACAGAAGCACTCGACTTGCGCGCCGTGGTGTTCCCCAAAGACTTCAGTCCGCTGGCGCTTCGCTCGCCGCTCCTCGTGAAGGGCAGCTTCAGCAAGCCCGAAGTGTCGATCGAGAAAGCGCCCCTGGCGCGCAAGCTCGGCTTGAGTGTGTTGCTCGGGTTTTTGAACCCGTTGGCCGCGCTGCTGCCTTTGCTGGACCCGGGTGATGCGCAAGGTGCTGCTGCGGGCGGTGCGTCTGGAACCGCGGGTTGCAGCAGCTTTGCGCAGCGAGCCCGCGCCGCCTCTGAAGCGCGCCGCCGCTGAGTTTTTAGAATGCGCGCCGCCGCTGAAAATTTGGAATGCGCGCCGCCGCTGAGTTTTTAGAGTGCGCGCCGACGCTTGTAGGCCAGAACCCACACGCAGCACTGAACTGAACCGACATACACCTGTTAGGTTTGCTCCAACACTAGTGTCGCCTAATCAACTGAATCCCAAGCTATAAACCCCGAAATCATTGGACACAGCTCATGAACTTCATCACCACCGCCGACAAAACCAAGTTGTATTTCAAAGACTGGAGCGCAGGCTCAGCGTCAACCCAAGGCAACGGATCGACCGTCATCTTGATGAGCGGCTGGCCCCTGTCGTCCGACAGTTGGGACGACCAAGCCATGGCGTTTGCCGACGCCGGGCACCGCGTTATTTCTTACGACCGCCGTGGCTTCGGGCGCTCGTCGCAGCCCTTCAGCGGCTACGACTACAACACCTTGGCCGACGACTTGGCCGCAGTGATTGACCAAACCGGAGCCCGTGACGTCACGCTCATGGGCTTCTCGATGGGCGGTGGTGAAGTGGCGCGCTACATGTCGCGACACGACGGTCGCAACGTCGTGAAGACTGCGCTCATCGCATCGGTGGTTCCTTTTATGTTGAAGACCGACGACAACACCAATGGCACTGAGCAAAGCGTGTTCGACGGCATGGCGGAAGGAATGCTCGAAGACCGGGCCAAATTTTTTGCCGGTTTCTTCAAGGGTTTTTTTGGTGTGAGCATGTTGTCGCACCCGGTGAGCGAAGAACTGATCGACTGGGCACGTGGCACCGCTATGCAGGCCAGCCTGAAGGCCACTTTGGAATGTGCCAAGTCATTTTCCAGCACCGACTTCCGCCCCGACCTGGCGGCATTCACCAAGCCCACGCTCATCATTCACGGCACCAACGATGAAACCGTTCCCATTGATGCGTCGGGGCGGGCAGCCGCAGCCGCCATCAAGAGTTCGACCTTGATCGAGTACGACGGTGCGCCGCACGGCTTGTTTGCCACCCACAAATCACAGCTGAGCCGCGACTTGTTGGCCTTCCTGCGCAGTTGAGATTCAGCCTGTCAAAGCGCTCACCGTCCACGCGTCACCGGAAGTAAATTCACTCATGCGCATGTCGAATGAATTGGAGTGGTTCGCCCCGGTGGATGCCGTCGAGATCAACCTCACCGAGGAGGCGGACCTGCTTTACTGGACGCAGGCCATGAGTTGCAGCACGCATGAACTGATTAACGCTGTGCAGTCGGTGGGCATCTCGTTGGCTGCAATAAAAGGTCACCTTAAACAGCGGTCAGCCGTGGCAGCGTCACAGTAAATTGGCTGCCTTGGCCTTCACCCGCGCTGCGTGCCTCCACGCTGCCCAGGTGGGCTTCAATCACTTCACGCACCGCCGTCAAGCCAATGCCCAAGCCCACACCATTGAAACCAATGGCGTGAGTGTCCTGCACAAAAGGCTCGAAAACTTTGGGCAAGATGGCCTCGCTGATGCCAATGCCGCTGTCCGACACGGTGAGTGTCAATTCGCGCGCTGTCACTTCGACCAACAGCGTGATGACGCCGTGGTCGCGCGTGTATTTAGAGGCATTGCTGAGCAAGTTACTCAGCGCCTGTTCCAAGTGCTTGGCCTCGCCCGACACCATCAAACTGGCGGTGGAGAGGAACAGCTCAATGCGCTGCGTGCGACGCTTCAGTTCGGGGGCATACGAAGTCACGGCGGCGTCGATCACGCTGCGCAGGTCAACCGGTTTGAACCGGCTGGGTGACGTGCGGAGCTGATCCGGTTTGTTGTGGGGCAAGTCACCCGACGCCGCACTTGCCGCTTTGTCCGCCACTGCACTCACCACACGCGCCAAGGCCTCGGTGCGCTGTTTGACCATGGCCTGTGCCAAAGGAAGCAAAGGATCGTCAGTTCGGCGCCTGCCCAGCATGCTGGCAGCGATGCGTATGGGTGCTGAGGGGTTGCGCAGTTCGTTTTTCACGTCAGTCAAAAATTCAGATTGGCGCTTCAAAGCCTGCTCGGCAGCGGCCTGCAATTCTTGTGCACTGAGCGCGGCCAATACCAAACGTTCATTGGCCTCTTGCAGTATTTGGTGGCGCAACTGCATATTCACCATCAGCGTTTGATGTTGGCCGTGCTGCAGCCGCAACTCGGCGCGGCTGGACGAATTGAAGAGTTGTTTTTGGCTGGCGGCCAGCGGTTCACCGTGCACGGCGCAGCCGCCAGCTTCAGTGCGTTTGACGCGGTACATCGCAGCGTCGGCTCGCTCGATCAGCGTGCTGCTGTCGATGCCGTGGTCTGGAAAAAAGCTGATGCCGATGCTGGCACTCAAACGCAGCGCAGGCTCGCCCGGACGTGATGGCGACTTCAACCCCGCCAACGCAGCACCTATTTTTTCGGCCACGGCCAACGCATCTTCAGCCAGCACAACACCCACCAACAGCACCAAAAATTCGTCGCCTCCGTGGCGGCTGACGGTGTCTACACCGCGCACGGCGTCCACCAAACAGCGCGTGGTCATTTGCAACACTTGGTCACCCACCGCGTGGCCCAGGGTGTCATTGATTTTTTTGAAATTGTCCAAGTCAATGAACAGCACTGCCAGTCGAGTGGCGTTGCGCTTGGCCATTTGAATGGCCTGTTCGAACCGGTCTAGGAACAGCACGCGGTTCGGCAGGCCGGTGAGGGCGTCCAGGCCGGTGGCGCTTTCCACTTCGTCCAGCTTCATGGCGAAGCTTTCGACCTGCGTTTGAGCCTGCAAGGCCGACAGCGTGAGGAACTCATTGGCCTCCAGCATTTGCACGCCCTGGTGGTTGTTCAATGCGCTGTCGGCCTGCACCACGTCTTGCAGCAATCGCGTCAGCACCGAGCGCATGGCGCTGATTTGGCTGTTCAGGCCGTTCAACGTGCTTTCGGCCGCCAAAATAGCAGTCGATGTGGCCGCGTCGATCCCATCAGCCGCCAATGCATCTCCAGCACTTGATTTTTTATTCATCTCAGTGGTTCAGGTTGTGAGCTACTAACGAAGGACACGCCGCTCGGCAGCAAAGCCGCTGTGGCACCAGGCAACCCCTTGCTGGTGGGGCGGCCGCCCAGCAAGCCTTCTTGGTCGTCCAGCGTGTGACCCACATGAATGCCGTTGGCGTCGATTGAGAACTCGCGCAGCTCATCGGAATGCGCGCTGGCCCTGACCTTGACCACCGCCATCACACGGCGCAGGCGGCTGTCGACCTCGATGTAGCGCTGCAAGATGATGGCGTCGGTCAAAAACGCGGTGCCGTAAGGGCTGAAACGCAAGTCGACGTAGCGGTCCTCCAATTCAGACGTCATCAGCACCGTCACACCTGTACTCACCAGCAAGGTCACCAGGTGCGCCATCGATTCGCGGAAGTCATCGCGGAACGTGGGTGCCAGCGCCAACTCAAAACCCGACAGCGAATCGATCACCACGCGGGTCGCCTTCAGGCGGTGAATTTCGGCAATCAACAGCGAGACGATTTCATCAATCGACAGGTCCGGCGCGCGGCTGTCCACCAAGCCCACGCTGCCGCTGTCGATCAAGTCGGCCAGCACCCGGTTGCGCGACTGTTGGGGCCGCTGCTCAAAAGCGGCAATCACACCTGTTTCACCGCAGCGCGCGCCTTCCGCCAAGAAGCTTGAGGCGAGTATGGTTTTGCCTGAACCCGAAGGCCCGGCCACCAACAGCGAATAGCCGCGCGGCAACCCACCACCGAGCATGGCGTCCAAGTGCGGCACGCCCATGAGCAGGCGCTCACCGTCTTTTATTTCTGGTGCAGCTTGCGTGGCACGGGCCGGTGCAAAAACCGTCAAGCCTGCGTTGCTGATGCGAAAGGTGTGCAGCCCCGGCATGGTGGGTTGGCCGCGCATTTTCACAATTTCCATCTTGCGCACCATGGAGTTGCGCTGCACGCTTTGGCGCATCCAAATCAGGCCGTCGGCCACGGTGAACACCGGGTTGGCGTCGGTTTCGGTGAAGTACTCGCCAATCAAAAATGTGGTGGCCTGCCAGCTTGTCATCAACATGCCCAGCTGCTGCACAAACTGCTGCAAGTGGTTGTGCGGGTTGGCCTCGGTCGCGCTGGCCAACACCACCGAGCGGAAGGAATCGACAAACACCAAACCCGGTGCGTACTGAACCACGGCGGCCACGATGCGCTTGAGCACGCGGTCGAGGTCGCCCGTCATGGCGTCTTCACTTAAATTGATGAAGTGCACAGATTGGTTGAGTGCCTCACTGTTGAAAAAATCAAACTGCTGTTGGTAGCGCAGCATCTTCAGTGGCGGCTCGCCAAGCACGGTGAAGTACAGCGCGGGCCGTGCAGGCGTGGCCAAAGAAAACATGATCTGGTGGGCGAGCGTGGTTTTGCCGCAGCCCGGTTGCCCGGCAATCAGGTTGAACGAAAACTCCGGCAGCCCGCCTCCCAGCACCTCGTCCAGGCCGGGCACGCCGGTGGCCAGGCGGTTGATCTTTACTTTGGTGGAGTTCATCGGGAAGAGTCCTGCGGGCTGTCTTGTGCAAACGAGCCGCTCAAAAAGGTGGACCACACCGATCGCAACAACCGTTCGGTGAGAGGGGTCCCGACCAAGGAGGTCAAGAGCTGGTGAAAGTGTTCTAAAAACGATCCGCCGCCGCGCGCTGCCAATTCGGATGTCTGCCTTGACAGTGCAGCCATGAGCTCAGTCAAGTCGGTTTTCAATTCGAAGCTTTCTCGGCAGTCTGCGAGCCAAGTTTGTTGAGCGCTGGCCAGGTGCAGGCTGCGTTTGAGTAGCGCCACCAAACCGCGTTGCCCAATGACGGGGGTCAGTGCCTTGTCGAGCTCAAAGCAGCAGGTCACGATCAGTTGAGCAATGTCGCTGGCACCGCTGCCGTGTTCAACTTTGGCCAGAAGGAACGCGGTGACCATGCCAGCCTGAAGGCTGTGTGTTTCAGCGGTCATGCGGCTTCAAAGGTGAAGCGAAACGGTTCTGTCCCCCGCGCAATGGTGGGTGCCGCCGAGGGTGAAACATTATTCAAAGAAGACATGCGAATTAAGTCGGCCAACGGTGAAAGCATCAACGCAAACTGTGGTTGGTCGCATCAATCGAAAAGACATTTTTGAACATACCTTGAATGTGAGCGATCGTCTGTTCGGCAGCGCACGAAGGGCGCACGAAGGGCCACACAGGAATATTCACCTCAAGCCGACCCAACAGACCGCGCCGCGGTTTCAACGGGCAACTGCGCAAACTCAATGCGCACGGTGCAGCCTTGTCCCGGACTGCTTTTCACATGCATGCTGCCGCCCAAAGACTCGGCCCGAAACTGCATGCCCGACAAGCCGTGATGACCTAAATATGTGTCTTGCGGCTCGAAGCCCACGCCGTTGTCGGTGACTTCCACCGTGGCGTCTTGGCCCACGACCTTCAAGCTCACTTTCACTTCGCTGGCACGCGCGTATTTGCCGATGTTGGTGAGCGCCTCTTGCACAAATCGGTAGACCGCCAAGTCGGCCTCGGGCGAGAGCGAAAAGTCCACACTGGCCAGCTGAACCGGAAACCCCAGGCTCTGCGACATTTCCGTGCACAAATTTTCCAGCGCCGGAGTCAGCCCCAAGTTAGACAATGCCGACGGCCGCAAATCCTCAATGATGCGGCGCTTCAGCGCAATGCCGTCATTCAGGTGTGTGTTGATGCGCTCAAAGCCCAACTGCATGACGTTGGGTTCCGATTTTTTGATGCGTGCTCGTGCAATTTCAAGCTTGCACGCAGTGAGCAAAGCACCCAGCTCGTCGTGCAACTCGCGGGCCAAAAGGGCGCGTTCATCTTCTCGCACTGTTTGCAGGTGTTTAGCCAACTCGGTCAGGCGCAGAGTTCGGCGGCGTACTTCAATCTCTAATTGCTCACGTTCCTTCAGCAGCTCGGCTTGTTGGCTGGCACGTTCACGGTCTTGACGGGTCAATTGCCGAGTCAGCCACATCAAACTGATCACCACGGCTGCGGTGAGCAGGCCCACTGCGAAGCGGTTTAATTCAAGCGCGTCATAAATGGAGGTGCGTGCGTGTTCCTGTAGCCGTGCCGCATAGGCCAACTGCGTGTTCAATTCGCTGCGCAGCGCCTCGCCGGTGGCACGGTCGCGCTCGTCTTTGGCCATTTGGATTGCGGCGGGCATGTTGCCGCCTTGCGCAAGTTCAAGCGTGCGGTCGATGTGGTCGAGCTTCAGCCGCGTGAAGTCGGTCACCCGCAGCGCAGCCACTTCGCCGCCCGGGCCCTGCGCCGCGAAAAACGCCACGACATCGTTGAGAGCGGCGTTCAGTTCGGACTTGGAGGTCGCGTATTGGGCCAAGTGCGCTGGTTGACCGCCTACCAGGTACGCAAACTCTGCCGCTTCGGTTTGAGTGAGCAGTTGCACCAGTCGCAAGGATTTGATCCGTGCATCGGTGAGATGAATGCCGCTGCGCAGGGTGGTGGCGGTGTTGCGGTAAGTTGATTCGTTGACCCACAACGAGGCAGCTGCCAGTAAAAAAATGACCGGCAGCCCATAGCGTGTTTTCAGCCAACGCTCTGCGAAGAGCTTGATGTGATCGAACTGCGAGATCATCGCAAGCCTGTGCACTGCGGCCACATCAGATTTCATCGAGGCTTGCTGCAGGCTTAAGAACAATAGCCCGCGACCGGCCACAGCATCGCGGGCTCAGAGCGCCGCAACGGCGCATCTGGATTAAGGCTTGCTTTTCGTAATGCCCGCTTCACCTTGAGGAATCTCGCCCGCTTTGGCGGCCGCTTTGGCCTCAGCCTTCACCTCAGCGCGGCTCTTGTTGCTGCGTGGCTTGGGTGGGGGGCTGACTTCGGTGATCGTGTCACCCGTACGTTCGGCCGCTTTGCCTTCAGCTTTCACCGTGGCCCGCTTTTCTTTGCCGCCTGACGACATCGGTTTTTCTGATGGGCTTGGGCCCTTGGTGATGGTGCCGTCTTTGACGGCTGCCTTGGCTTCTGCTTTCACTTCAGCGCGATCGCTTGGGGCAGACGCGGCCTGCGCGAACACGCCTTGGGCCGCGAACGCGGTGATCAAAGCAGCGGACAAGATGGCAAATTTGTTTTTCATGTGTTTCTCCAGACAGTTTGGTGATGCGAATCCTCGGCAGTGCATGTTTGCGCCGCTGCCCGTTCATCGACAAGCAAATTTTATCCGCGAGTTGGCGGTTTTCCATCTGCTTTTAGGCCGAACGGATGTAGGACAACACGCTAACCGACGCGTCCACGCAAGATTTTTGAGGCCTAAGTCCGGCGTCGAGGCGCAACCTGACCGCGCGTGGCCTGTTTGTCCTACAAGAACCCAGCATCAACCCCCTACGATGCGACATGAGCAATTTGACCCGTTTCTTGGGACCAGAACCCAGCTTGCCTGCACAGGCTCAGCGTTCAGCTCTGTCTGTGGGGACAACAGCAAGAAGAACCGAGGTGCCAACGCGACCGCCGTTGACGCTGGTGGAACCTGAGGCCACGAAGAATCGACTGATCGCGGCATTGCCACTGCCTGTGCGTGAGCGGTGGATGCTGCTGCTTGAAGTGGTCGAGCTTCCGCTGGGTTTGGTGCTGTATGAATCTGGCAGCACGCTCAGCCATGCTTACTTTCCCACCACGGCCATTGTGTCGCTGCTGTATGTAATGGAAGACGGAGCCTCCGCAGAAATTGCGGTGGTGGGCAATGAAGGTGTGGTCGGGGTGTCGCTGTTCATGGGCGGTGAATCGACACCCAGCAGGGCGGTGGTGCAAAGCGCGGGCTACGGCGTGCGTTTGAGTTCCGAAGCCATGAAAGCTGAATTCATTGGGTCGTCCCCTGTCATGCAACTCATGCTGCGCTACACGCAAGCGCTGATCACTCAAATGGCCCAAACCGCGGTGTGCAACCGCCATCACACGGTGGACAAACAGTTGTGCCGGTGGTTGTTGCTCAGCCTGGACCGATTGCAAGGCAATGAGCTGACGATGACCCAAGAACTGATCGCCAACATGCTGGGCGTGCGCCGTGAAGGCGTGACTGAAGCCGCGCTCAAACTCCAGCAAGCTGGCTTGATCGCGTACTCGCGTGGCCACATTTCGGTGTTGAACCGGCCCGGCTTGGAGCTGCGCACTTGCGAGTGCTACGGCGTGGTGAAAAAGGAGTACGACCGCTTGTTGCCGGTCGTGGATCCGCTGTAACCGGTGCCGTGAGTTGCTGGGTGTGGTTTTCAACTCACGCCAGCGTGCGCACTGATGCTTCGCGCGCCCACTGCCTGCTTTTCGCGGCCTCGACGAATGCTGCTGCTTCGCGCGCATTCACCACCGCAGCGTCGGCGACCAGCCTGGCGTGCTTGAACAGAATCTGACCGCCTTCGTCCAGCGCCATGGCCTTCAAATGAGCAAACGCGTAGCGCACAAAGTCCAGCGCAGGCGCATCTTTCAGCAGCACCTTCGCCTCGGCTGACGACAGCAGGACCGCCACCGCGTCAAACATCACTGAAGGCGAACCCGCCAGCTGGCCATGCGCCGCGACATCAGAGCCGTCGCTGAGTTGCACGCCACCCACTCTGGGCGCAATCAACTTCACCCGTGCGCCCGCCGCGAGCACTGCAGTTTTCAGCGCGGCGATGGCCTTGGCGTCTGACCCGTCGCTGATCAGGAAAGCCACGCAGCGCCCCTGAAGCGTGTGCTTCATGTTGCACATCAAGGCCAGCGCTTTCGACGGTGCCATGTTCTGAACTGGCGCTGCCGCCTTCGCGGGCGCTGGCAGCTTTTTCATGCCCAAGCCTGATGCCACACGCTGCGCCAGCGTGGCTTCAATCACCATCAAGTGGGAGACCACAAGCTCGCGAACGCGCACGGTTTCCACCTTCGACAACTCAAACACCAAGGCAGATGCCATGTGCGCTTGTTCAGCCGCCGACTGGCTGGCGTAGAACATCCGCGCCTGCGAATAGTGGTCGGCAAAGCTGGCTGCGCGCACGCGACCGCGTTCACCGCTTTCGGTGGCGGGGAAGCTGCGAAAACCGGTGCCACTTTCGCGCGGCGAATCGGGCGCCAAGCTGCTGGGCTCGTAGGCCACCCGGCCCTTTTGCGGTTGCATTTGCATGTGGCCGTCGCGCTGCTGATTGGCGAACGGGCACTTCGGCGCGTTGACCGGAATTTGGTTGAAGTTGTGTGAGCCCAAGCGCGACAACTGAGTGTCGAGGTAAGAAAAAAGTCGGCCTTGCAAGCGCGGGTCGTTCGAGAAATCCATGCCCGGAAGAATATGGCTGGGGCAAAACGCCACTTGCTCGGTTTCGGCAAAAAAGTTGTCCGGCCAGCGGTCGAGCACCATGCAGCCCACCACTCTCAGCGGCACCAATTCTTCGGGAATGAGCTTGGTGGAGTCGAGGTGGTCAAAGGGGAAAGCGTCGGCTTCTTCTTCGGTGAAAAGCTGCACCGCAAGGTTCCATTCGGGGAAGGCACCGGCCTGAATGGACTCAAACATGTCGCGGCGATGGAAGTCGCTGTCGGCCCCCGCGATCTTCACGGCTTTGTCCCACAGCGTGGATTGCAAACCCAGCTTCGGTCGCCAATGAAACTTCACAAAGGTCGACTTGCCTTCTGCGTTGATGAAGCGAAAGCTCCA
>JANPNT010000533.1:0-5275 GCA_031427655.1 Burkholderiales bacterium | reverse complement strand
GATGAGCACCACCATTTGCGTGCCGCTCTGTTGCTCTAGGGTGGCCAGTTTGACGGTCAGCTCCGCCGTTTGCGCCGGATTGAGCGTGCCGGTTTGATCGATGACCTGAGCCGTGACCGGCGGCACTTTCAAAACGTCTTGAGCCTGCGCTGCACCGGCCCATAGCAGCGCCGCAAAGCACAGCACAAACCAGCGCGACACGCAGGTGTTCATCAGACAGGGATTGGTCAAGCGAGGCAGCTTTTACTTCGCCGCAGGCTTCTCAAAATTCACCTGCGGTGGGGCCGAGATTTGCGCCTCGTTGGCCACCGTGAAGCTGGGCTTCACTGCATAGCTGAACATCATCGCCGTCAAGTTGGTGGGAAAGCTGCGCGTCAGCACGTTGTAGCTGGCCACTTCTTTGATGTAGCGGTTGCGCGCCACAGTGACGCGGTTTTCAGTGCCCTCGAGCTGCACGCGCAGGTCTTGAAAACCGGCGTTGGCCTTGAGGTTGGGGTACTGCTCACTGACCACCATCAAACGGCTCAGTGCGCCCGTCAGCTCACCTTGTGCGGCCTGAAATTTCTTGAAGGCTTCGGGGTTGTTGATGAGCTCCGGCGTGGCTTGAATGCTGGTGGCTTTGGAGCGCGCTTCGATCACTTTGGTCAGGGTTTCTTGCTCAAACCCGGCCTCGCCTTTGACGGTGGCCACGATGTTGGGAATCAGGTCGGAGCGGCGTTGATACTGGTTCAGCACCTCAGACCAACTGGCTTTGACAGATTCGTCAAGCTTTTGGAAGTCGTTGTAGCCGCAGCCGCTCAGGGCCAGCGTGGCGGTCAGAACAGCAGCGAGAGAAATTTTGCGAATCATGAACGGATCTCCTTTAGGCAAGCACGCGAAAGTTAACTGGGGCCGCGGTGCGGGAGTTCAACACACCCCGCAGCGGATCACTCGGTGGGCAAGAAGCCTTCGATCGACAAATAGCGCTCGCCGGTGTCGTAGTTGAAGCCGAGCACCGTGGCACCCGCTTTCAGCTCCGGCAGTTTCTGCGCAATGGCGGCCAAGGTTGCGCCCGACGAGATGCCGACCAGCAAACCCTCTTCGCGCGCGCTGCGACGCGCCATCTCGCGGGCCGCTTCAGCGTCCACTTGAATCACGCCGTCGAGCAAGGCGGTGTGCAAGTTTTTGGGAATGAACCCTGCGCCGATGCCTTGAATCGGGTGCGGACTGGGCTTGCCTCCGCTGATGACGGGGCTGGCCGACGGCTCGACTGCATACACCTTCAATTGAGGCCATTTGGCCTTCAGCACTTGGGCGCAGCCGGTGATGTGCCCGCCGGTGCCCACGCCAGTGATCATGGCGTCCACGCCGCCGGGGAAGTCGGCCATGATTTCCAACGCCGTGGTTTCCACGTGAGCGTCGATGTTGGCGGGGTTTTCAAACTGTTGCGGCATCCAAGCATTCGGCGTCTCTGACACCAATTCAGCAGCGCGTGCTATCGAGCCGTTCATTCCTTTTTCGCGCGGCGTGAGCACAAAGGTCGCGCCGTAAGCGAGCATCAAACGGCGGCGTTCGATGCTCATGCTCTCGGGCATCACCAGCACCAATTTGTAGCCCTTCACTGCGGCCACCATCGCCAGGCCCACACCGGTGTTGCCGGAGGTTGGCTCGATGATGGTGTCGCCCGGCTTCAGCGCGCCGCTCGTCTCCGCCGCCTCGATCATGGCAAGCGCAATGCGGTCTTTGATCGAGCCGCCGGGGTTGCCGCGTTCGCTCTTTATGTAGATGTTGTGACCCGGCCCAAAAAGCCGGTTCATGCGAACGTGCGGCGTGTTGCCGATGGTGTGAAGAATGTTGTGGGCGAGCATGGGTTTCTCCGATCTGAAATTCAAGCGCTACTCAAACGAACCGCAAATTATGGGCGCGATAATTACTGAATGTACGCACCCCTTCAAAACGATAATTTCATTCGCGCTTGCTTGCGCCAGCCCACCGACCACACGCCGGTGTGGCTCATGCGCCAAGCCGGTCGCTACCTGCCTGAGTACCGCGCCACGCGCGCCAAGGCGGGCAGCTTCATGGGCTTGGCCACCAATACCGATTACGCCACTGAAGTGACTTTGCAGCCGCTCGAACGCTATGCGCTCGACGCCGCCATTTTGTTCAGCGACATCCTCACCGTGCCCGACGCCATGGGCTTGGGCCTGAGCTTCGCGCTGGGCGAAGGCCCCAAATTCGCACACCCGGTGCGCGACGAAGCGGCCGTGGCCAAGTTGCAAGTTCCCGACATGGAAAAGCTGCGCTACGTGTTTGACGCCGTCACCTCCATCCGTAAAGCGCTGAACGGCCGCGTGCCGCTGATCGGCTTTTCAGGCAGCCCGTGGACACTGTCTTGCTACATGGTTGAAGGCGCAGGGTCAGACGACTACCGCCTCGTCAAAACCATGATGTACAGCCGCCCCGACCTGATGCACCGCATGCTGGAAATCAACGCCGAAGCCGTGGCGGTGTACCTGAACACCCAAATCGAAGCGGGTGCTCAAGCCGTGATGATTTTTGACAGTTGGGGCGGCGTGCTGGCCGACGGCGCATTCCAAGAGTTCAGCTTGGCGTACACCCAGCGGGTGCTGCAAAAGTTGAAGAAAACACACGACGGCCAGCGCATTCCGCACATCGTGTTCACCAAGGGTGGCGGCTTGTGGCTGGAGGAAATGGCAGCCCGCGTGGGTGACTCCGGCGCCGATGTGCTGGGCCTTGATTGGACGGTGAACCTGGGCTCCGCCCGAGCTCGCGTTGGCGATCGGGTGGCGCTTCAAGGCAACCTCGACCCTAATGTGCTGTTTGCTGGGCCCGAACAAATTCGCGCTGAAGTGGCGCGTACGTTGAAGAGCTTTGGTGCGCAGCGCCATACCGACGGCAGCACGGCCGGACACATTTTCAACCTTGGCCACGGCATCAGCCAGTTCACGCCGCCCGAGAGCGTTTCGGTGCTGGTGGATGCTGTTCACGAGCTTTCAAAGCGGTGAGGTTCAGGAAGCGCGCGTGGCGCTTCCAGCTCGCCTTCAAAGCCGCGCCGCTGTTTTATTTGCACGTGAGTGAGCGCTCAGGCCTTGACTTATCCCCAAAACCGGGAGTTGCAATGCGCCAGCGCGCAAGTGTTGCATTGCAGCATGAGAATTTATTTACATTTCGCTAAGTAACTGATTTATATAGGATTTCTCGAGCAGCGCCGATTTTCCCATAAACTGAGCAACGCGTCGCGAAGGCCCGCCAATGCAGCGTCTGGCGTTTGCTCAGGCAAGTTCCCCACAAAGTTATCCACAGCCTGAGTGGAAAGCTTTAAAAGCTGATTTGAATCATAGACTTACCGCATTTCTTTGAATCAAACCCTAGCTTTCATGCCTAAGTCGGTTCGTAATGACTGAGCTCGTTGCGCCGGTGACCACCGTGCGCGTGGCGGTTGAAACACCTCAACACGCCGGTTTGGGCGACGCGCTCGACTACCGAAGTGAGCAAGCGCTAGCGCCCGGAACTCTGGTTCGGGTGCCTTTGGGCAAACGTGAAGTTCCCGGCCTCGTCTGGCCGGGAAACATAGCCATCCCGTCGCCCGCAGAGTTGAAAAATGTGCTCCAAGCCGTTACCGCTTTGCCGCCATTGGGAGCGCGCTGGTGCGAGCTGATCGCCTTCTCGGCGGGCTATTACCAGCGCGGTTTGGGCGAGGTGGCGATGTCGGTGTTGCCGCCCGAACTGCGCAAGTTGGACAACGCGCAGATTGCCAACCGCATCGCGAAACTGCACAAAGCGATGGCGGCCTCAAGTGTTGCACCCGCTGACCTCGTCTTGCCTGAACTCAGCCTCGATCAAGCCGAAGTGCTGAGGCAGTTGAATGCAGCGCCGGACAAATCCACTGCGCTGCTCTTCGGCATCACCGGCAGCGGCAAAACCGAGGTGTATTTGCGCGCTGCGGCCGCGGCATTGACGGCAGGCAAACAATCGCTGGTGCTGGTGCCCGAGATCAACCTCACGCCGCAATTGGAGGCGCGTTTCGCCGCGCGTTTTCAAGGCCGGCACATCGTTTCACTGCACAGCGGCTTGACGCCCGCGCAGCGCCTGCGCAGTTGGTTGGCCGCGCATTTGGGCTTGGCCGATTTGGTGCTAGGCACGCGCTTGGCGGTGTTTGCGTCGATGCCGCGTTTGGGCTTGATCGTGGTCGATGAAGAGCACGATCCTTCTTACAAACAACAAGAAGGCGCGCGTTATTCGGCCCGCGATCTCGCGGTGTATCGCGGCAAGCTCGAAGGTGCGCCGGTGCTGTTGGGGTCGGCCACACCGTCACTGGAAAGTTGGCAGCGCGCCGAGGAAGGCCGTTACGTGCGGCTCGCTTTGCCTGCGCGCATAGGCGGCGGTGAACTGCCCAAAGTGCGTTTGGTCGATATGAATCAGCAGCCCAAAAGCAAGGCTGCCAATTCGGCGCTGTCGCCGCCCTTGATCGCCGCCTTGCAAGACCGCATCGCGCGCGGTGAACAAAGCTTGGTGTTCCTCAACCGCCGTGGTTACGCGCCGGTGTTGCACTGCGGCGACTGCGGCTGGAAAAGTGGCTGCCCGCATTGCAGCGCCTGGCGCGTGTTTCACAAGCTAGACCGCACGCTGCGCTGCCATCACTGCGGCTTCACCGAACGCGTGCCGCGCGCTTGCCCTGACTGCGGCAACCTTGACATTGCGCCGCTCGGTCGAGGCACGGAGAAGCTGGAGGAGCAGCTTGCAGATTTGCTGTGCGTGGACGATGCGAACGGCGTGAACAAGCCCGTTCGCATCGCAAGGATCGACGCCGACAGCACCCGCCTCAAAGGCTCGCTCGAAGTGCAGCTCAGCGCCGTGCACGCGGGCGAGGTCGATGTGCTGGTCGGCACCCAAATGGTCACCAAAGGCCACGACTTTCGGCGCATCACCTTGGTGGCCGCCGTCAACCCCGACACCTCTCTTTTCAGCAGCGACTTTCGCGCCCCTGAGCGCTTGTTTGCGCTGCTCATGCAGGCAGGTGGGCGCGCAGGGCGCAGCGCCGACCAAGCCGCGCGCAGCGAAATGTGGGTGCAAACCTGGCACCCGCAGCACGCGCTGTATGCCGCGCTGCGCCAACACGATTTCAGCGCCTTCGCCGCCAGCCAACTCAAAGAACGCGAAATGGCCGGCCTGCCGCCTTACTCCCACATCGCCATGCTGCGGCAATTGCCCGCGCTGCTTCTGGGATGCCGCCCAGTCCCCTACCATAACGTGAATGATGAGCCTAACCCATTCT
>JANPNT010000532.1:0-2616 GCA_031427655.1 Burkholderiales bacterium | reverse complement strand
GACGACCGATGTCGGCGAATTCGCCGTTGGTAAACGACGCCCCGGTGTGGCACAAGGCGCATCGGCCCTCGCCCACGAACATCTTCAAGCCGCGCTGCGCGTCTTGCGGATAGCGCGCTGCGGCGGCGCTGTCGTTTCGCTCCAGCGCGTCAGCGAATTCGTCGAAGCTGGTGCGCGGCGACGTGAGCGTGGCTTGGTAGGTGGCCAGGGCCTTGACGGTGTTGATGAGCAACCAGGCGTTGGCTCGAGGCGGCCCGAAAAGCTTGCTGTATCGGGCACCGAGGGCGCGGTCACTGGCGCGACCAATTGGCGTGCTCGACCACGAAGTGCCAACGCTCGGGCGTGAAGGTGTCGGTGCCGACCATGAAGCGGTCGGGGAACTCCGTAAACGCGGCGCGCCACGCGGGGTCGACTTTGCCGTTGCTGGCGTGGTCGCTTCGGAAGGCCAAGTCGCACGAGAGGTTCTTGTGTTTGCGCAACATCTCGCGCACTTTGTCGGGCGCATCAAAACCCGAATGAGCCCACAAAATGCGCGCGTTCGGGTCTTGCTTGAACTGCCGCTCAATCGCGTCGGCGTCGGAATGCGAATGCAAGTACAGCTTGTGTTCGCGCGCCAGTTCCACCACACGCCGCATCACGGGCAAGTCGGCGTCGGCACCGTAGACGTGGTGTTCGCCCAGCGCCGCATAACGGTGCGCCTTCAAACGGGTCTCAAGGTAGGCCGGAACGGTGGCGTCGCGCACCCACGTGCTCAACTCACCGCGCACGCGGTAAGGGCGCAGCACGGGAATCACCAAGTCCGGGGCTTCGGCGTACAGCCTTTGTGTGCCCTCGTCGCTGCTGCTCGACACCATGGCCGCTTTCAGCCCGGCCTTGCGCAACAGAGCAATCGCGGCCTTGGGTGGCAACTGCTCCCAGGCGTCATGGCTGTAGTGCAAGTGCGAATCAAAAATGGGCAAAGGTGCGGCGTTCGGGGTGGCGTTTCATGGGGTGATTGTCTCGGTGCAAAGCAGCTTGGATGACGGCGGCAGCGCAGGTCGCTGCACCAGCTTTACTCGTTGAACAAATCTTGCTGAGTAGAAACCGGAGCGGACTTTTTTACAGCAATTCGTTTGCTCACGGTCGGTGCCAAGCCGCTCTTGCGCGATCCGTGCTTTTGCTGCACTTCATCGGCTTGCGCTTGCGCCTCGGGCGTGGCGCGCAGGCCATACATGCGGTCTTTAGCGTGCTTCATGGCGGCGCGTTCGTCGACGATGGGGGCAGGGTAGGCGTCGGTGCCAAATTCAGGAATCCAGCGGCGCACAAATTCTCCGCTCGGGTCTTGGTCGAGTGCTTGTTTGGTGGGCGAGTAAATGCGCAGCGTGTTGATGCCGGTGGTGCCGCTTTGCATTTGCATTTGGCTCCAGTGAATGCCGGGCTCGAAGTCTAAAAACTCACGCGCCAAGAAGATGCCAGTGCGGCGCCAGTGCAGCCACAGGTGGTACGACGCAAAGCTCACCAACATGGCGCGCATGCGGAAGTTGAGCCAGCCGGTGGCGCGCAGGCTGCGCATGCAAGCGTCCACCATGGGGAAGCCGGTGGCACCGGCGCACCAAGCTTCGAAGTTGGCCTCGTCGCGCGGCGACGGCTCGTTTGACTTCGGCCCATCACCAGGACGCAAGCCGTCGCACACGCGCGCGAAATTGCGGAACTCGATGCTGGGCTGGTCTTCCAGCTTTTGCATGAAGTGGCAATGCCAACGCAAGCGGCTGGAGAAGCTGCGTACGGCTTGCGCTTGGTGTGTCTCACCCCCGACGCGGGCTTTGTGACTGGCGGCCTCGGCGGCATGGTGAACGCTGCGCATGGAGATGGTCCCGAATGCCAAATGTGGGCTCAAGCGGCTGCAGCTGTTGGCTGCGCTGAGCGGGCTGGACATGGCGCGGCGGTAGTCGTGGCCTCGACTTTCGAGGAAGCTGTTCAAACTGTTCCACGCGGCAGCCTCACCCGCAGCTTGTATGTTGCGGCTGTGCGGTGTGACGTTCAACTGCTTGAGCGTGGGCAAGTCCGGCGCGTTGTGCAGCGCCAATGATCCTTCAACAGGAGCGAAGCCGCCTTGCAAAACTGCGGGCGATGCATCCATCCGTACCGACCATTTCCGAGCCCAACCGAAGCGCGATTTCAGTCGCCGCAATACGCCTGTTTGCGACCATTCATGCCACACCACGCTGTGTTCCTTGCACCATGCTCCCACCGCGATGTCGCGTTGATACGACCAATCTGAACCAGTCTCTTCGTGGCTAAGCAGGTCGGTGAAAGCGAACTCCTGGTGAGCCCACGTCATGGCGCTGACGGCATCGCCCACGTGTACATGCAAAGGCAGACCGACGCGTGACAAACTGGCGCGCAGTTCGGACAAGGAATCAAGCGTGAAGGCCACATGTTGAGCATCGCATTCGGCGCTGTTCAGCCACTCGGGCTCGATCACAAACAACGCAAGCGCGTGGCCCAGCTCTTGAGCCGCCACCAGCGGCGCGTGGTCGTGAACGCGCAGGTCGCGTTTGAACCAAACGAGTGATTTAGCAGCCATGATGGGCTCTATTCTCGATGACTCGCCTGTCCCGTGTGGCGCGCGCCGCG
>JANPNT010000531.1:0-2173 GCA_031427655.1 Burkholderiales bacterium | reverse complement strand
CGCAACGATGCAGGCCAGCCCCGCCAGCGCACCATCTGCACACTGGGTCGGCTGGAGCCCGGTGGTGATGTGGACAAGCTGATCCAGACCTTGCAGCGTGCGCGTGGCTTGGAGGTTGACGGCGCTGCTCTTGCTCCTGTTGCTGCTGTTGCAGCCTTCGCTCACGCTGCTGCCGTCAACCCGCTGCACGGCCTGCGCTTCGAGGCTCCACGCGGTGCCGGTGACGTGTGGGCGCTGTGGCAACTTTGGCGCTCCTTGGGTTTCGATGATTTGGCGCTGGCTTGGCGCCGCTCGCGCGTCGAAGTCGATGTGCTGGCGTGCCTGCGCGCCATGGTCTTCAACCGCCTGTGTGACCCGGGCAGCAAGCTGGGCGTGCTGCGTTGGCTGGACACGGTGGCGTTGCCGCTTGATTTCGGCTTCGCCGCCAGCACACGCACGGACACACGCACTGACACACGCACGAACACACGCACGGGCAGCAAGCTCCCCACGCATCAACATCTGCTGCGCGCCATGGATGTGCTGGACGAACACAGCGACGCCCTGGGCACGCGGTTGGCCACGCTGATGCGCCCGCTCATCGATGAGGACTTGTCGGTGCTGTTCTATGACCTGACCACGGTGGAGGTGACAGGTCAGAGAGCGGGCCAGAGCGAACTAGCGGGTGACGTGCGTCTGCACGGCATGAGCAAATCGGGTTTGGTGGCGCGCCAATTCATGTTGTCGTTGGTGCAGACGGCTGAAGGTTTGCCCATCGCGCACGAGGTGCATCCGGGCAACATCGCCGAGGCCAAGACGCTGTTGCCGATGATCAAGTCGCTGCTGGCGCGCTACCCACTCAAGCGCGTGGTGCTGGTGGCCGACCGGGGCTTGCTCAGCGTGAACAACTTGGCCGAGCTGGCTCAGCTGCAAACGACGCTGCAAACCACGCTGGCGGGGCTGGGGCGGGCCGTCAAGCTGGAATATGTCCTGGTGGTGCCTGCGGCGCGCTACGGTGACTTTGCTGAATCGCTGCGCACCACGGCGGCCTCCCAGGAATCCGACACGCCTTGGACGGCTGAGACGACGTGGGAATCCAAACCGCCGAAACCGTCCAAGTCAGTGAAGCAGGCAAAGCTGCCAGCTTCTTCAGCTTCAAACGAAGCATCTTCAACCCACAGCGTGCGCCGCCTTGTCATTGCGCACGACCCCGAGGTCGCGCAGCGGCGCACCTTGGCCCGCCGCAAGGCGATTGCGGACTTGCTGGCCTTGGGCGAGCAGTGGGGCGTCAAGCTGGACGCGCAAGATGCGGGAACGCGCCGCAAAGGTCGGCCGCTGTCGGACTCGGGTCTGGGTGACACAGCCATGACACGCTTCTATCACGCGGTCAAGGACGCCAGCCTGGCCCACCTCATCAAGGTGGATCTGAAGGCCGAGGCCTTCAGCTTTGAGATTGACGAGGACAAGCAGCGCTACCTTGAGCTGCTGGATGGCAAGCTGTTGTTGGTGACGAACACAGATGCGCCGGCCGCCGAGGTGGTGGCCCGCTACAAGAGTTTGGCTGACATTGAGCGCGGCTTCAGAGTGCTGAAGTCGGACATTGAGATTGGGCCGGTGTATCACCGACTGCCCCAGCGCATTCGTGCGCACGCGCTGGTGTGCTTCATGGCTTTGATCTTGTACCGCGTGATGCGCATGCGGCTCAAAGCGAATCAGCGCGAGGAGTCCCCCAGCCGACTGCTGGAGCAACTTCGACGCATTCACCAGCAAACGGTGCGAACGACCGACGGTCAAACCGTCCACGGCTTGACTGATATGACGCCTGCGCAGAAGTCGCTGTTCACGGCCCTGGAGCTGCCAATACCAACACCTGCCGACCTGTCCCAACCCGATTTGTAGTCTGCGCTTTGAAGCTCAGTCCTATATGAATCAATGACTTACGTGCCGTAAGTGTCGAACTTGGGTTGCCATGGGCTCTTTCTCTTTTGAGTCGTTCGCAGCCTACGAGCAGTACCGCATCAAATCGCTGGAAGACCCGGAGTGCCAAGTTGCCTTTCAGTTTGCGAAAGAAACCCGCTGCGTTCTCAGCTACGAACGCACGTTTTTCCGGCCACTCTTTGAGTAACTGGAGAGTGCTGAGTTCTCGAGGCGATTCAGTCGACATCTTTGTTCAGTCGGAGAGTTGAGAGTTCCG
>JANPNT010000530.1:0-3298 GCA_031427655.1 Burkholderiales bacterium | reverse complement strand
CCTTCGACCAAGGTCACCACCGTGAGGTCGCGCTTGTTGGCCTTGCGCACCCCCGCCATGGCAATGCCGAGCTTGACGCCAGGAACAGGGTGGAGGTCTTGCGGATTAGGGGCTTGCAGGTTGACGGGCATGGGGTGGGCTTTGATGGAATTCGGTAAAAGTGATGAGAGTGATTGTAGGAAGGGGGAGCAGAACAACACGCGACAGACACAGCAGTAGACGCCTGAAATCACGCCAAGGCACACGCGCTTCTGAGCGGCCCCCAAGCCTTGTAGCCGTCGTCCGTGCGGGCCCAGGTCATCAGCGCCATGGCCATGAGCCTGCCGAAGCTGGCGGAGCGGTTGCGGATGTCGGCGGGTGTTCTGAACGCGAGGGCGCCCGGATTGAAGTCTTGTTGCAGCTTCAGCGGCAAGCTGCGCACAAAAACGCGCGCGCCGAGGTGTCGAGCCCGCCGATGTGGGCTTCAATTCGATCGACAGGGTCGATACTCAAATGCCGCACCTTGGCGTCAAAATTCACGCCGCCCGTGCCCAGGCCGCAGGGACCAGCTCGTACCCACCAGCGTGTCGGCGGCGAGTGCAGCGGTTTGCACCACGCCCAATAAGGCCAGCAGCGCGGCAGCAATGAGTTTGCGTTTGAAGTTCATGTTGGCTCCTGAAGGTTGCTTTGGGGGGATGCTTTTCAGCAGCCCGCAGAGCTGTTCAGAAACGCGTTTTTCAAAACGCTAAATTGATCGAAATTTTGAAAACTTGCGCGGTGGGCAGTGTGTGATTCACGGCGCAGTCGGCATTCAGGTCAACCCCATGGCGCGAGGTCGATGCACCTACAACTACGATGGCCCCGGATGGGGCCATCGTCTGTCAAAAGGTCGGGTTTTTAGGTTGATTTAAGGCAAGTCACAGCCGATCAATCCTTGTCCTGTTTCGTCACCGCCGCAGTCACCGCTTGCGCATCACCCAAGTAATAACTGCGAATCGGTTTGAGGTTGGCGTCCAGCTCATAAACCAAAGGAATGCCGTTGGGGATGTTCAGCCCCACGATGTCGGCATCGCTGACGCCGTCCAGGTACTTCACCAAGGCTCGGATGCTGTTGCCGTGCGCTGCGATGAGCACGCGTTGCCCTGCTTTGATGCTCGGCGCAATGCTGTCGTTCCACAGTGGCATGACACGGGCCACCGTGTCTTTCAGGCATTCGGTCAGCGGAATGTCTTGCGGGTTCAAGTGAGCGTAGCGCACGTCGGCGCGCTCACTGCGCGCATCAGACGCTTCGAGCGGCGGCGGCGGGGTGTCGTAACTGCGGCGCCAAAGCAGCACCTGATCGTCGCCGTATTGCTTGGCGGTCTCGGCTTTGTTCAAGCCTTGCAGCGCGCCGTAGTGACGTTCGTTCAAGCGCCAGGAATGCCGAACCGGCAGCCAGGTGCGGTCCATTTGATCTAGGGCGTGCCACAGCGTCCACACAGCGCGCTTGAGCATCGAGGTGTGGGCCACATCAAAGTCAAAACCGCCCGCTTTCAACAAGCGGCCCGCTTGCTGGGCTTGGGCCACGCCGGTGGCGGTGAGGTCTACATCAGTCCAGCCCGTAAAGCGGTTTTCTAGATTCCAGGTCGATTCGCCGTGGCGGATGAGCACAAGTTGGTACATGGTGTGTGGAGTGCAGGTGATCAGGTAACGAGGTGGGCTGGCCGTCGGTTGAGGGGGATTCAGACGCGCCGCCTCATCGATTCTATAATTTGCGGCTTTGCTGAACCCAGCATCAAACCCGGACTTGCCAGTGACTTCTATTGCTAAATTCTTGCTCGACAACTGGTTCTTGATCGTCGCGGCCGTGGTGTCGGGCGGCTTGCTGGTGTGGCCGCTGATCTCGCGCGGCACGGGCAGCGGCAAGTTGTCGCCTTCTGAGGCCGTCACGCTCATCAACCGCGAAAAGGCGGTGCTGATCGATGTGAGCGAGGCGGGCGAATACGCCGCCGGTCATGCTGCCGGTGCCAAGAATGTGCCGCTGGCCAAACTCGAAGCATCGACTGATTTGCCAAAAAACAAGAACTTGCCCCTGGTGGTGCTCTGTGCCACCGGCATGCGCGCACCGAAGGCAGTGGCCATGCTGCAAAAGCTGGGGTACGCCAACAGCAAAGCGCTGGCAGGCGGCCTGAGCGCTTGGCGCGAAGCCAGTTTGCCGGTTGAAAAGACCGCCTGATCCGTCTCAGTTCTCTGGAGCACCCCACCATGTCCGCAGTGAAGATGTACACCACGCAAGTTTGTCCGTATTGCATCCGCGCCAAGGCTTTGTTGAAGCAACGCGGCGTGACCGAGATCGAAGAAATTCGCATCGACGTGAACGTGGCCGAGCGCCAGGCCATGATGGCCTTGACCGGCCGTCGCACAGTGCCGCAAATTTTCATAGGCAGCACCCACGTAGGCGGTTTTGATGATTTGGCAGCCTTGGATCAAAGCGGTGGCTTGATGCCACTGCTCGCTGCCGCGTGACGCAAACCTTTTTTCTTACCCGCTTTAACAAGCTTCCGCGTCCTCACGACGCATGACTTTGAATCGAGATTTTCATGGCTGACGACAACTTGACCCCCGTGTTCCAAATTCAGCGCATCTACTTGAAAGACCTGTCGCTGGAGCAACCCAACTCGCCGCAAATCTTGCTGGAGCAAACCCAGCCGCAAGTCGACATCAACTTAGCGCTGGGCGCCGAGCCGGTCGCGGACGGCATTTATGAAGTCACCGTCACCGCCACCGTGACCACCAAAGTGAAAGACAAAACCCTGTTCTTGGTCGAAGCCAAGCAAGCCGGTATTTTCGAGATTCGCAACATTCCTGAAGACCAACTTCAGCCGATCATCGGCATCGCCTGCCCTGGCATCGTCTACCCGTATTTGCGCGCCATCGTGTCTGACGTTTGCACCCGCGCGGGCTTCCCGCCAGTGCTCTTGTCAGAGGTGAATTTCCAGGCCATGTACGAGCAGCAACGTGCGGCAGCTGAAGCGCAAAGCAGCTTGACGAACGGTGCCGCAGGTTCGTCTGGAGCGCCTGCCGCGCACTGAGCTCACGCCGGGAGCCTGCGCACATGAACATCACGGTGTTGGGTGCGGGCGCTTGGGGCACGGCGCTGGCAATTCACGCCAGCGCAGCTCACGCAACGCGCTTGTGGGCGCGCGATGCCGAGCAAATCAACGCAATGCAAGCGAGCGGTTGCAATGACCGCTACCTACCAAATGCAGCCTTGCCGTCTGGCCTGCAACTCATAGACAACTTCGCGCAAGCGGTGGCACATGCCGATGGCGGCTTGATC
>JANPNT010000529.1:0-6315 GCA_031427655.1 Burkholderiales bacterium | reverse complement strand
TGCACCGCACTGCGCGGGTCGGTTTGGGCTGCCACATGCGGCAACACGGTGACTTGCGGGTGTGTCCAGAACGGGTGCTCGCTGGGCAAGGGCTCGGTGTGAAAAACATCCAGCACGGCGCGCTTCAGGTGGCCGCTGTTCAGTGCGGCGAGCAGGTCGGCATCGACCACGTGGGCACCGCGAGCAAGGTTGACCAGGCTCGCGCCACCGCGCATGAGTGCAAAGCTTTGCGCGTTCAAGAGGCCGCGTGTGGCGGGGGTCAAAGGCAGCAGGTTGACGACGATGTCAGCGGCGGCCAGAACTTGGCCAAAGGCGATTTTGCCGTGCAGGGTTTGCACGCCTTCCAACATGCCGGCGTTCAAGCACCAAGCGCTGACGCGGTAGCCGTTTTGCACCAAACGCGTTGCCACCGCGCGGCCCATCTGGCCCAAGCCCAGCACCGCCACGCTGAGCTCATCGGCGCGCGGTTGCGGCACGCGTTGCCAGCGGCGTTGGGCTTGCTGCGTGGCGCACTCAAAGTAGCCACGGTGCAGGCTGAGCACGGCCCACAACGCGGTCTCGGCCATGGCGGTGTTCATGGCGGGATCGACCATGCGCGCCAGTGGAATTTCCTTCGGAATCGTCTCGTCTTTGAGCAGTATTTCTACGCCTGCCCACAACGATTGGATGAAACGCAGATTGGGTAAATTGTGCAAAGCCGCAGACGCCGGATTGGCGACCACGGCGATGTCGATCTGGCGATCGGTAGTGGCCTCCCGCGCGCTGACCAAACGCTCGTTCGGCAAGGCCGCTTGCAACAAGCTCAGCCACAGGGCTTGCTCGTCTGCGCCCATGCGCGTGGCGAGCAGGATGGTCATGCCGCACGGGCGGCTTTGAGCACCGCGTTCAACGCGAACGTGAGTGTTTGGCGACGCACTGCCGCGCGGTCGCCAGCCAGTTGCAGCAGCTCAACCACTGTCGCTCCACTCGGCGTGGTCACTGCCGTCCACACCGTTCCAACCGGCTTGGCAACCGTCCCGCCGGCCGGCCCAGCCACGCCGGTGACTGCCACAGAGATCTGCGCCGTTGATCGCTTCAACGCGCCTTCCGCCATCGCGCGCGCCACCTCGGCACTGACCGCACCGTGCGCTTGAATCAACAGCGCGGGCACGTCCAACAGCTCGGTTTTGGCGGCATTGGAATATGTGACGAAGCCGCGCTCAAACCAATCGCTGGAACCAGCCAGCGACGTGCAAGCCGCCGCGATCAAACCGCCGGTGCACGACTCGGCGGTGGCGAGCATCCAGCCTCGGGCGCTCAGGGCTGTGGCCAGCGCTTCGACTTGCGCTTGCACAAGCGCGTCCAGCTCGCTCACAGCCACCTCCAAAGCGCGATCACCATCAGCGCGCACAACGCCGCCACCAAGTCGTCAAAGATGATGCCAAAGCCTTGCCGCCAGCCAATCGCCTCGCCTCGTTTGACTTTGAACAAGCCGTCAGCCCACGCCACCGGGCCGGGCTTGGCGGCATCGAATAAACGGAACAGTGCAAAGGCCACCAGTTGCGCCCAAAACCCTGCGGGCGTGACCAACCACAGCACCGCCCAAAACGCGATGATTTCGTCCCACACGATGGAGCTCGGGTCGGCCACCGCCAAGTGCCGCGCGGTGACAGCACAGGCCCAAATTCCGACGACAAAACCCAAGCCCAAGATGAGCGCCCACTGCACATCGGTCAAGCGCGGCTGCAGGATCAAAAAGCTCAACCACGCCCAAAGCGTGCCCACAGTGCCTGGGGCCACGGGCGACAAGCCGCTGCCGAAACCCAGCGCCAGCACATGCGCTGGGTGCGACAACATGAAACGCAGCGTGGGGCGGCGTGGGGCGCGCTTGAGTGGCGGACTGAGCGGCGGACTGAGCGGCGCCGATGGCGCCACGGTGGTTTCAGATCCAGAATCAGATTCAGTCATGTTTGGAAATGGTCAAACGAGCCGAAGTGGGCAGGCACCGTGCGGCCGTCCACATCGGTCACATTCAAATCCAGAGAAGCCTGAGTTTTACCAATTCGAGTGACTGCTGTGCCCGCATGTTTTGCGGCCGCTTGCACTTGCGACGCACGCTCAGGCGCGGCGGTAAAAATCAGCTCGTAGTCGTCGCCTCCTGCCAGCGTGAATTCACGCTGTGCGGCCAGCGGCAATTGGCGCAGCACGTTGCTGCGCGGCACCGAATCGACATTCAAGGTGGCACCCACATGGGAGCGCTGCAGGATGTGCTTCAGGTCGCCCAGCAAGCCGTCCGACACGTCAATGGCACTGCTCGCCACGCCACGCAAAGCCAAGCCCAAAGCCACGCGCGGCTCGGGGCACTCCATGGCCAAGCGCAGCGTCTCGAAATCTGGTCCCTCCAATTTTTGCGTGCCCCGAAACACTTCCAAAGCCAAGCGCGCATCGCCCACCGTGCCGCTCACATAGATGTCGTCGCCGGCTTGCGCACCCGAGCGCAACAAGGCAGTGCCAGTGGGCAGTTCACCGAACACGGTGATGCAGATATTCAGAGGACCTCGGGTGGTGTCCCCGCCGATCAGTTCGCAGCCGTGGGCATCCGCCAGCGCCAGCAAGCCGCGCGAAAAACCAGCCAAAAAAACCTCGTCCGCGCGCGGCAACGCCAGGGCCAAGGTGAAGGCCACAGGCCGCGCACCGCAAGCCGCCAGGTCACTCAAATTTACGGCCAAGGCCTTGTGCCCCAAGCGCTCGGGCAACACGGTGCTCAGGAAGTGGCGGCCTTCCACCAGCATGTCGCTCGACACCGCCAGCTGCATGCCGGGCGCGGGCGCAAACAGCGCGCAGTCGTCGCCCACGCCCAAAGCAGCATGCTTGACCGGGCGGGTGAAGTATTTTTGGATGAGATCGAATTCGCCGATGGACATGTGCGGATTGTCTGCTCTGCAAGGCGTGTTTACTTCTGACGCGCGCCGGGCTGCTCACGCAGCAAATTCGACAGCTCCACTGCCGATCTCACGTCCATTTTTTCGAACACGCGCGCGCGGTGAACTTCCACCGTGCGCACGCTGATGTCGAGTTCGTCGGCGATGAGTTTGTTGGGGCGTCCTTCGACCACCAAGCGCATCACGTCGCGCTCGCGGTCGGTCAGCTCGGCGAGCTTGCGCAGCACGGTTTGACCTTCACGCAGCTTCAAAATGGCGGCGGCACTTTGGGCCAAGGCTTGTTCAATGCGGTCTACCAGAGTGTTGTCGGCAAACGGCTTTTCAACAAAGTCGAAGGCACCTCGCTTGACGGCGGCCACAGCGGTGGGCACGTCGCCGTGGCCGGTTAAAAAAATCACCGGCAACACGCTCAACAAGCCGCGCTCGACCAGGCGTTCAAACAACACCAAACCACTGGTGCCGGGCATGCGCACGTCAAGCAAGACACAGGACGGCGAGCGTGGCCAAATCACGGTGCGGTCGGTGGGGTCGCAGGCATGCGCCGCAATCAACAGCTCGAAAGCATCTGCGCTGGGGTAGCCCTCGGACAGCAGGCGGCGCGAGCGCAGCAGCCACGCCACGGCGTCGCGAACCACGGCTTCGTCGTCTACCAGATAGACCATGGGCAAACCGAGCTGCGGGTCGCGAAAGTTCGGGGAAGGACTCATGCGGACTCTTCTTTCAACGCGGTTTCAGGGCTGCGGACAGCAGCGGCCTTGAGTTTTTTTTCTGCGGGCAGAGTGAACCTGAACTCAGTGCCGGGCCCGCCCACGCGCGGCACAAATTCCAGCGCGCCGCCGTGCTGCTCAATGACGGTGCGACACAGACTCAACCCCAAGCCCATGCCGTCGATCCGGGTGGTGAAAAACGGAGTGAACAAACGCGCTGCCGCCTCAGCAGACACGCCCGGCCCGCAGTCTATGACGCTGAAAGTAACCCAAAGCGGGTGGTGTTGGCGGACCTCCATGCGCAGCTCGCGTGCGTCGAGCGCGGTGTGCTCTTCCATGGCCTGCAAGGCGTTGCGCGTGAGGTTGAGCAACACTTGCTCAACCATGGTGCGGTCACACACCACGCGCGGCGAAGGCAGCCCAACATCCACCACCACGCGGGCGCCACTTTTGCGGGTTTGCAGGCGCACCAAGGGCAACACAGCGTCCAGCAACTGGTTGCACGCGACAGCCTCGCGTGACTGCTCGCGACGGCGCACAAAGTCGTGCACGCTCTTGATCACGCGACCTGCCCGCTCAGCCTGCTCGGCGATGCGTTCGGTGGCTTGATGCAGCAGCGCGGCGGTTTCTTCGTCGAGCGCGCCGCTTTGCATCAGATTGAGCGAACCGGCGGCATAGCTGGCGATGGCGGCCAAGGGTTGATTCAGCTCGTGGCTGAGCAGCGAGGCCATTTCGCCCACCGTGGCCAAGCGAGCCGTGGCTTGCAGGCGCTCTTGTTGCTGGCGCGAAATTTCTTCAACGCGGCGCTGGTCGCTGACGTCCAGCACCGCACTCATCCAGCCAGTGTGTTGGCCTGCACCATTGACCAAAGGCGCTTCGAAAATCATCACCGACATGCGTTCGCCGCTTTGCTTGACGAAGGTGGTCTCAAAGCCTTCGCGAGCATCCTCCAGCGAGCGGCCGCTGCCGAATCTGGCGGCCTGTCGGTGCGCGTACTCCTCAACCAAATCGTGTGGCCAGTACGGCGGCGTGACCAAGCCCATCAGCTGCTGCGAAGTGAAGCCCACCATCTGACAAAAGGCCGGGTTCACATAGGTCACCCGACCCTGCAAATCGCGCGCACGCAGGCCGGTCACCAAGGAATCTTCCATGGCCTTGCGAAACGCCAGAGACTCAGCCAGCGCCGCCTCGGCCCGCGCTCGGCGGCGGCCGTCACGCGCCAGCAAAGCCACCACCACACCTAGGGCCAGGGACAAGCCCAGCACCATGGCCATTGCCAGATTGGGAATCAAACGCGGGCTGCCCGCTGTGCTGTCCAAGCGCAACTGCAAGCTCGCGCCGTTGAAGTCGATGACGCGCTCGGACACATACGCACCGGCACCGCGCTGCAAACCAGCGCGCGCCAAACGAGTGCCATCGCCTTCCACAAAAGACAGTTCATGACCACGCAGCAACTCGGGCCCCAGCGCCTCTGTCAGCAAGCCGCCCAAGCCAACAGTGGCCACTAAAAAACCTTCCAGCTGGCCTGCGCTTTGAACTGGCAAGCACACGTCCATGACCTCCAGCCCCGAGCCCGACATCAGCGGCACAAAGTAGCTGCGTGAGTAAGCCGGGCTGGCCGTGCGCGCCGCCGTGGCGCAAGCGGCGCTGGCGTCCAGCGACAAGTCCGTGCGACGAATTCGGTTGAACAGTCCTGGTGTGTAGGGCGAGTCAAGGGTCTGCGTGACTTGCATTGCAGCGTCGCGCCGCTCAAGTTGCAGCAGCTCGCGCCGCTCGCGCAGCAATCCCGCAGCAGGCGTTTGCCAAGCCGGCAAAGCAGCATCCTTCCAAACGAGACCCTGCAAGCTCTGCAAGTTGCGCGACACGCGCTGACGCACATCGTCAGCAGCCAATAACGATGCAGCTTCGGCTTGTTCTTGCGCACGGCTGCGCTCGTGGTTGATGGTCAGCCACACGAGCAGCGACTGCGCCACCACCAGCAGCGCCACCAACGCGCCCCACAGCAAGGCACGCCGCAGCTTGCGCGCCGGGGGTGGTGTGACAGTGAACGTGGACAGTGGCGCAGGAGCGAGCGGTGGGGATGTCAAAGCAACGTTGCCGGAAAAGTGGTCGCAGTCGCCAGTATTGCGCTGCGGGGCTCAAAGCAGCGCCGCAGTTTCGCGCATGGGCGCACCGATGGGCGCGCCGCACACTGCACTCCTACAATTCGCCCACTTCAACGCCACACATTATTTCGAGAGCAGCCCATGTCCACTTCAGAACAAAAACGCATTGAGTTGCGACGCGCTGCGCTCGACTATCACGAGTTCCCTACGCCAGGAAAAATCGCGATTGCCGCCACCAAAGGCTTGGTCAATCAACGCGATTTGGCCTTGGCTTATTCACCCGGCGTGGCGTTTGCCTGTGAGGAAATTGCGGCCGACCCCAGCGCCGCGTTTCGCTACACCTCGCGCGGGAATTTGGTCGCCGTCATTACCAACGGCACCGCCGTTTTGGGGCTGGGCAACATCGGCCCGCTGGCCGCCAAACCCGTGATGGAAGGCAAGGCCGTGTTGTTCAAAAAGTTCGCCGGCATTGATGTGTTCGACATCGAGGTGGCCGAAAACAACCTAGACAAATTGATCGACCTGATCGCCGCGCTGGAGCCCACTTTCGGCGGCATCAACTTAGAGGACATCAAAGCACCC
>JANPNT010000528.1:0-2903 GCA_031427655.1 Burkholderiales bacterium | reverse complement strand
GGTCTTCAAGGTTGAGAAGAAGCTTTCCATTGCCGCGTTATCCCAGCAGTTCCCACGTCGGCTCATGCTGCAAGTTATCCCGTGGGAATTCAGCTCATGTTCTTGGTGGCTTCCCGTTTTACAGCGGCAGTCGCTCGGAAGCGCGTAGCCAGCGACCCCGTTGTCCTGGCTAAGGAGTACCCTTCTTTTACTGTTCTGTGGGTTACCACGCCCATGGCATGCATTCTTCGTCAGGGCATGACGCCGCTTGAACAAACGCCTACGCGACGGCGTGGATAGCGGCAATACGAGTCAGGGCAACAGCCGGTTTGGCACCGTCGGGCGCAGGCCCAATCCAATCAAGCCGGGCAGTCCCATCGTGATGCAGGACAATGCTATGTTACGGATGGAAAAAATTTGAGTCAAACCACGCATTCCCCGAGGCAGTTCCCGTACGCCGCTCACGCATGCGGCACCGCATCCCTACACGAAGACAATCAGAAAAATGACAACTCCCTTAAAAATCGATTTCGTCTCCGACGTTTCTTGCCCCTGGTGCGTAATCGGCCTCAATGCATTCGAACAGGCGATCGAGCGGCTGCCGATGGAGGTCAGTGCGCAGTTCCACTTCCAGCCGTTCGAACTCAATCCCGACATGCCGCCCGGCGGTCAGGACATCACTGAACACATCGCGCAAAAATACGGAGCCACGGCCGAGCAATCGGCGGCCAACCGGGAGGCCATCCGTGAGCGTGGCGAAGCCCTTGGCTTTACCTTCAGCATGGACAAGCGCGGCCGTATCTACAACACGTTCGATGCTCACCGGCTATTGCACTGGGCAGAACTAGAAGGCCGGCAGTACGCGCTCAAGCGCGCACTGTTCACCGCCTACTTCACGCAAGGACGTGATCCGAGCGCGCACGAGGTACTGACTGGACTGGCTGCAGACGTCGGCCTGGATCAGAATGAGGCGGCCCGCATCCTCGCATCCGGCGCCTACGCCGACGACGTCCGCGAGCGCGAGCGGATGTATCTCGACCTTGGCATTCATTCAGTACCGGCCATCATCATCAACGACAAGTACCTGCTTCAAGGTGGACAGCCGGTCGAAACCTTTGAAGCGGCGCTGCTGCAGATTATCGGAGCCTGAAGCGGCGCATTCGGCTCGTGCCCGCCAGCGCTTGGCCACAGGAGTCACAAGCCCGGTGAAAAACGACCACCCCTGCCCACCCCTGCCCACCCCTGCCATATAGGCCGCCGAACTCCAGTTCCAGTTGTCCCAGGGTGGGCAGGGTGGCACGATTCGGCACGATCGGCCGGTAGGCGTTGACGCCACTATCATCGCCCGCAAAAGCGCATTACAGGATTGCGGCGCATGCGACCCGATGAGGTGCCGTTTGATCGGCGTGGCGCGTCGTTCTTCGAATCAAAATGAACGCGTGAGTCTACTGCCATCGATTTTGCGAGGGCAATTAGAAAAGCAGCGCGTGCGCGATCATCCGGGCAGAACAGCTTTCCGGACGATCATGGAAATCTTGAACGGAATGAAGTATGTGGGCTGGCGTACTGTGCCGGCTTGAAGGTCGGCGCATCGTGGTCCCATACCGACCCGCAAAAAGGAAAGCCATCATGGCCACTCACACCACCCCTGGCACCGGCACGCCACCGGCCAAGCCGGCATCGCCCGCACCAGGCCCCGCCCATCCATATCCGAACGAAGACGCGAAGAATGAAGCGCGGAAAGCCGAGCAGAATGAAGTCGCCGGCCGTCACAAGAACGACGGCCAGAAAGACCATAAAGGCGCACGGTAACTTGGGGCCTCGCTCTTGGTGTTGAGCTCTTTTTCTAGCTGCTCTCGTTGCCGCTTATTGCCGCGTGCATTGCCGCTCGCATTTCGCCTTTTCCCCATTGATCACAGAAAGAACGAATCTTGAACATACTGATGGTGTTGACCTCACACGACCGACTTGGCGATACCGGCGAGAAAACCGGTTTCTGGCTCGAAGAATTTGCTGCACCTTATTACGTCTTTGTCGACGCCGGTGCAGCCGTCACCGTGGCTTCGCCGCAGGGCGGCCAGCCGCCGCTCGACCCGAAGAGCGATGAAGCCGATGCACAGACGCCGTCGACTCGGCGTTTCAAGGAAGATGCCGCGGCACAAGCAGTTCTGGCCTCGACCGTCAAACTTGGCCAGGTCAAGGCGGCCGATTTTGACGCCGTGTTCTATCCTGGCGGTCACGGCCCCCTGTGGGACCTGGCAGAGGATGCCAGTTCAATTGCACTGATTGAGGCCACGCTGGCCGCCGGCAAGCCGGTGGCTGCCGTGTGTCACGCGCCAGGCGTGCTGCGCCATGTAAAGACGCCGGATGGCAGCCCGCTGGTCAAGGGCAAGACAGTGACCGGCTTCACCAATACCGAAGAGGAAGCTGTTGGCCTTACCAAGGTTGTGCCATTCCTGGTGGAGGACATGCTCAAGTCAAACGGTGGCATCTACTCCAAAGGCGCCGACTGGCAACCCTATGTACTGACCGATGGATTGCTCATCACCGGTCAGAATCCGGCGTCATCGGAAGCCGGCGCCAAGGCATTGTTGCAGAAGCTGGCCTGAACGACTTCCCTCCCTGACGCGTCAGCGCGGCTCGGCCAGGTGCAGCCAGATTCCGTTTCGCCGCATGAACCACGTCGTGAATGGCGCGTCGTAGCGCGAATACACCGTAAGCGGCGCATCAGCACCGTCTTGACGCCAGGCTACTTTTTGCCCCAGCCATTCCAGGCCAGCCGTGCCAAGATGTTATTGGCAGTGCGGCGATCGAACACTTCAGGATCGAAGTCGCCCCCACCCATTCCAGACATTCAAGCCCTTCGTTGTCAACGGCAGTTTAAATCTGACACAGTGGGGATGCGGACGTTTTCTTGGACTGAT
>JANPNT010000527.1:0-7185 GCA_031427655.1 Burkholderiales bacterium | reverse complement strand
GAGCCAGTGCGCAAAGTAGTCGCTCATGTTGTAGCCCATGAAGGGCAGCATCGCGAACGGGTCGCGCCGCACCACGCCTTGCTGGCCGGCGGCGGCGGCGGTGGTCTCAGAACCCATGGTCGCGGCCATGTAGACGCCTTCCACCCAGTTGCGCGCCTCGGTGACCAAAGGCACGGTGGTCGAGCGGCGTCCGCCAAAGATGAAGGCGTCGATCACCACACCGGCCGGGTTGTCCCATTCGGCGTCAAGGGCCGGGTTGTTCATCGCGCCCACGGTAAAGCGGGCGTTCGGGTGGGCGGCTTTGGCACCGGTTGCTTTGGCGATGGCAGGCGTCCAGTCTTTGCCTTGCCAGTCGATCAGGTGCGCTGGCGCAGCATCCGTCATCCCTTCCCACCACACATCGCCGTCGTCGGTGAGGGCGACGTTGGTGAAGATCACATCGCGCTTCAAGCTGGCCATGCAGTTGAAGTTGGTTTTTTCGTTGGTGCCCGGCGCCACGCCAAAGTAACCCGCTTCGGGGTTGATGGCATACAGCTTGCCGTCGGTGCCGGGTTTGATCCAGGCGATGTCGTCACCGATGGTGGTGACTTTCCAGCCGTCCAGACCGGCCGGTGGGATCAGCATGGCGAAGTTGGTTTTGCCGCAGGCGCTGGGGAAAGCCGCCGCCACATGGTGCTTTTTGCCTGCCGGTGAAGTCACACCCAAGATGAGCATGTGCTCGGCCAGCCAGCCTTGCTCGCGACCCATGGTGGACGCGATGCGCAGCGCGAAGCATTTTTTGCCCAACAGCGCATTGCCGCCGTAGCCTGAGCCGTAGCTCCAGATCTCATGAGTCTTAGGGTAATGAACGATGTATTTGGTGGCGTTGCACGGCCAGCTCACGTCTGTGTCACCGGCTTGCAAAGGCGCGCCCACGGTGTGAACGCAGGGCACGAAATCGCCGTCGGCACCCAGCACATCAAGCACGGCTTTGCCCATGCGCGTCATGATTTTCATGTTCACAGCTACGTAGGGGCTGTCAGACAACTCCACGCCAATGTGAGCGATGGGCGAACCCAGCGGGCCCATACTGAACGGCACTACGTACATCGTGCGGCCGCGCATACAGCCCTTGAACAAAGCCTCGGTTCCGTCAGCCAAGCCAGTTTGCAGCAAGGCACGCATTTCGGCTGGGGCCATCCAGTTGTTGGTGGGACCAGCTTCCTCTTCTTGCTCGCTGCAAATGTAGGTGCGATCTTCGACGCGGGCCACGTCGCTGGGGCTGCTGCAGGCCAGGTAGCTGTTGGGGCGCAACTCAGGGTTCAGCTTTCTGAAGGTGCCGGCGGCGACCAATTGCGCGCACAAGCGGTCGTATTCTTCTGTGCTGCCGTCGCACCAGTACACGTCTTTTGCCTCGGTCAGCGCGGCGGTTTGGGCCACCCATTCAATCAGGCGGGCGTGGTGCACGTAAGCAGGCGTGTTCAAACTCAGACCTTCCAAAATTGGCTTGTTCATGAAATTTCCTAGTCGCAAGAGCGTGCAGAGTCAAAAAAAGCGGGATTGGGAATCAACCGTGGCTCGATCGATTCCCAATGCCGCTGGATGCCCTGGCCGTTTCACAAGCCCCACGCGTTTGGCGCGGGTTACGGTCGGTTTCATGGAAGTGTTCGGGTTGGAACGACGCCACCGGGGAGGCACATTGTCGCGCCAGTGTAATGTCGTCGTAACCACCGGAAATAAGGGGGTCATGCGAATGCGGTATGACTTTATGCGCGTCTTTCTTGTGCTCGTAAGATCATCTTTATGATGCCTCACTCCTTCAAGCATGTTCAGTTGGCCGCTGTCTGAACTGGAACGCCAAGCACTGCTGCTGAGCCTGCAGGTGGCGCTGGGCGCCGTGGCGCTGGCGCTGCCGCTGGCGGTGGCGCTGGCCTGGCTGCTGGGGCGCGGTCGGTTTTGGGGCAAAGCCGCGCTGGAGGCCGTCGTCAATCTGCCCTTGGTGTTGCCGCCAGTGGTGATTGGCTATGTGTTGCTGGTCAGCTTTGGTCGCCAAGGCGCTTTGGGGCGCTGGCTGAGCAACACCTTCGATTGGCAGTTTGTGTTTACCTTTCGCGGCGCGGTGTTGGCAGCGGCAGTGATGGCGCTGCCGCTGATGGTGCGCGCCATACGCCAATCACTGGAAGCGGTGGACGGCGGCTTGGAAGCGGCGGCTCGCACCTTGGGGGCCAGCCGCGCGCGCGTGTTCGCCACAGTTACGGTGCCGCTGATGGCACCCGGTTTGCTGTCGGGCGCGGTGCTCGGGTTCGCGGCGTCCTTGGGTGAGTTTGGCGCGACCATCACTTTTGTATCCAACGTGCCCGGTGAAACACAAACCCTACCGCTGGCCATCTACAGCGCCTTGCAGCAACCCGGCGGAGACGACGCGGCCGCGCGTTTGGTGATGTTGGCGGTGCTGTTGGCGCTGGCGGCATTGGCCACGGCGCAGTGGTGCCATCGGCGGGTGCAGCGCTGGCTGGGGCAAGTGCCGTGACGCCCACCATCGATGTTGATGTGTCGATCCAGCGTCCGGCCCTGCTGGTTCAGGCCCAGTTTGCGCTGCCGGCGCAAGGCATTACGGCGCTGATCGGTCGCAGCGGGTCGGGCAAGTCCAGCTTGTTGCACGCGCTGGCGGGCTTGCTCACACCCACGCGCGGGCATGTGCAATTGAGCGGGCAAACGCTGTTTGACCACCACGCCAGTATCAACCTGCAACCTCACGAGCGCGCTTGGGGCGTGGTGTTTCAGGAGGGCCGCTTGTTTCCGCACCTCAGCGTGCGTGGCAATTTGCTGTTTGGCGATGCCTTGTCGTCACGGCCCGCAGGCCCGGCTTTCAGCGATGTGGTGGAGTTGCTGGGCGTGGGCGCGCTGCTGACGCGCCGCCCGCACACCCTGTCGGGTGGCGAGCGTCAGCGCGTGGCCATTGGCCGCGCCTTGCTGTCACGCCCACGCGCCTTGTTGATGGACGAGCCGCTGGCGTCGCTCGACCCGCCCCGCCGCCACGAGTTACTGGGCTACCTGGCCGCCTTGCCTGCGCGCTACGGCCTACCGATCATTTACGTGACGCATCAAATGGACGAGGTGCTGCGTTTGGCCGACCAAGTGGTCGTGATGAACGACGGCCGCAGCGTGGCCGCCGGAGCTGCCTTGGACGTGCTGGGCGACCTGAAGGTGCAGCCACTGCTGGGCCGTTTTGAGGCGGGCAGCGTGTTGGCGGGCGTGGTGCACGAGCAGCTCAGCGACTGGCAACTCACCCGTGTGAAGGTGGCCGGTCAAAACCTGACCGTGCCGCAAATCGCCGCGCCTGTGGGGGCTGGGGTGCGGCTGCGCATACGCGCCCGCGATGTGGCGTTGCAAAGCGAAGTCATTGCGACCAACTCCAGCGCCAGCAACCAACTGCAAGCTCGCGTGCTGCAAGTGCTGGAGCGCGACGGGCCGTATTGCATAGTCGAGTTGGCGCTTACGTTGAAGTTAATGCCGCTTGAGACTCCGCCGCGCGCAGGCGAGACGCTGTGGGCTTTGGTGACCCGCCGCTCGGTGGTCAGCATGGGTTTGAACCCTGGCCAAACGCTGGTGGCCAGCTTCAAGGCGGTGGCCGTCGAAGGGCGTTCGGTGGCTACTTTCGGTTGAATCAAACCGGGCCTACATGCCTTTGAAGAGCCCTGCAAAACTGCGGCTGACTTCGAGCTTTTCAGCGTGCCCGCGCACCGCCACCAACTGGCGTCCACGCATGTCGCGGCTGACGCCGGCAATGACTTTGGTGTTGACCAGCGTGGAGCGGTGAATTTGCCAAAACAAGTTCATGTCCAGCTCGTCAAGCAGCTCCTTGATGGGCTTGCGAATCAGCGCTTCCACGGTGGCCGTTTGCACGCGGGTGTACTTTTCGTCGCTGATGAAAAACAGAACTTCCTCCACCGGAATCATCTGGATGTTCTGGCCCACGGTGGCCTGGATCCACTGCAACTTGGGCGGCGCGTGCGGGTTCAGTTGGCGGCTCAGGGTCTGCAAAAGCTGCTGCATTTCGGGCGTGTGAGCGGGCAAGACGCTTGTGCTTGACCCTGTGGCTGACCCTGTCGTTTCTGACGCCGCACGCCGCGCTGCCATGCGGGCGCGAATGCGGCTCACCGTCACGGTCAAGCGCTCGCGCTCGGCGGGTTTCAGCACGTAATCCACCACGCCTTGCTCGAAGGCTTCCACTGCGTATTGGTCGTAGGCGGTGATGAAGACGATTTCGCAGCCGGGCCAGGTCTGGTTGGTTGCTTCATCAAAAGTCGGTAACTGAGCGATCTGGCGCGCCGCTTCCACGCCGGTCAGGCCGGGCATGCGGATGTCGAGGAAGACGATGTCGGGGTGATGCTGCCCGGTGAGCGCCACGGCTTCGAGGCCGTTTTTCGCTTCGGCCACGATCTCGAGTTCAGGCCACACCTCGGCCAGTCGGGCACGCAGTTGCTCGCGCATCAGCCGTTCGTCGTCGGCGATCAGCGCGCGCAATGGGGTACCCATGTCATGTGCCTCATGCAGAGCCTCCTTCGGGCGAGGTGGACTTGTAAGGCACGGTGATCGTCACCGCCGTGCCGCCGCCAGGATTTTCATTCACCGTGAGCGTGCCTTTGCAGCCGTAGAGCAACTGCAAGCGCTCGCGGATGTTGTTCAAACCGATGCCGGTGCCAGCCGTGGCGGCCTTGCCGAAGCCCAAACCGGTGTCACTCACTTTGACGGCCAAGCGGCCATGAACAATCTCGGCGCTCACCAGTAGCGAGCCGCCTTCGGCCTTCGGCTCCAAGCCGTGTTTGATGGCGTTCTCCACCAAGCTTTGCAACATCATGGGCGGGAATTCGGCCGACAGCAAACCGTCGCTCACGCGGATGTCGGTGCTCAATCGCTCTTCCATGCGCACCTTCAAAATTTCCAAGTAGGGCCGAATCACTGTCAGCTCGCGGCCGAGGTCGCGAATGCTTTGCGCATTGGCTTCGCGCATGGTGGGCATGCTGGCGCGCAGCAGGGCAATCAGGTTTTTTTGCATCTTGCTGGCGCGCCCTGGATCGGTCTCGATCAAATGGTCAATGCTGGCCAGCGTGTTGAACAAAAAGTGCGGCTCCACTTGCGCTTGCATGGCGGCCATGCGCGCTTCGACGACCTGACGCTTCAGCGCTTCCGATTCGGCCATCTCGGTGGCGGCCACCGCTTGCGCTTCGGCTTTGAAGCGGCCCTTGGCCATGATTTTGGTCACGATGGAGAGCACGATCAGCAAGAAGGTGAAGGGAGGAAAGTGCTCGCCAGGGCTGAAGCCGTCGATGGTCTCGTAGCGCATGCCGGGCGGCGCGGCCGGGCCTTCATCAGCAGCGGCGTCCGCCTCAGCCATCACTTCCTTGGCAGCTTCCTTGGCTGCGTCTTTCGCTTCCCGGAGGGCTTCTTTGATTCGGTCTTTCGTGCCTTCCGACAGCACGTCTGCACCGCCAATGACGATGCTGGGGGCCGCGGCGGGGGATGCTGGTGGGGCTGGCGGTGCCGGTGCAGCAGGCGGCGCGATCACAGGGGCTGCTGCGGCAGAGGCCACAATTTTTGGTTTTAAGCGCATGCCGTCGCTGTCAATGACGAGATCGTATTTCTTGCCTTCGATGTCCACGTCGTCGATCACGATGCTGGACTTATCCTTGCTCTTGGGCTTGCTCGCGGCCTCAAGCTTTGCTTTGGCTTTGTTCGCCTTGCGCTTGATCTCGCCTGAATCTATCGGCACCAACACGCGGCGGTCCTGCGTCCAGTTGGAATTGAAAGGCGGCAGGCCCGACAAGATTCCGCTGGCGATCAAGGCCAACAAAGACAGCACCACAAAGCGCTTCCAGCTGATGCTTTCCAGCCAACGCGCGTAAGCGACGAAGCCAAGGCGCACAGCCGCTGAAAAGTGCGCCCAGCGAGGGTTGGCGGAGGAAGCGTGGGCGGTCATCGAATTCATGATTGAACTCTATGTGAGGCCAGACAACCGCGCGAGCGCGTCGCGACGTTTTGCTGACTGGCTGGGACAGGCCGCTAAAAACTGCGATGGGCCTGACCCGAAGCAACAGCTTCAGCTGCTCAGCTTGCCCACAAACAGCACCGGCCCGCTGGGCGTGCTGGTGGGGGAGCCGCCTGGCGGCTCCAAGCTCACCGCCAACGCAGCTGTGCCCACAGGCACTTTATTTTTCTGCACCACCGATGCGCCGTTGGCTGAAATCAAGCCCAAAGACTTCGGTGCGCCAGCGCCGGGAACGGCCCACAACTCCAGCGCACGGTCAGCTTGCAGGCTCACATTGAGCAGCGGCTTGGTCACCACCGCCCGGCCATCACCGCTGATGCTGGCCACAAACGATGCAGGCACCGCGCTGCCGTCGGCGTTCACAGCGGTGGAACTGAGCACCACGACCATCGGCGCTTGCGTTGGGCCGGGTGTATTGACCATCACCAGCAAGCCCAAGGCTGCGGCTGTGGCAAAGCCCGACAAGCCGCGCCAAAACGCCAAGCCGCTCCACCAGGGTGTTTGTGAGGTCGCAACTGTCGGCTCGGCCGAGCCGCCAATTTGCGCTTCGATGCGTTTCCACACTTCAGCCGATGGCGCTTGCGGTGTGACACTGAGTGTCAATGGCATCAAGCGGTCTTGCCAGTCGCGCACGGCGTTGCGCAGCGCTGGATGAGCCGACAGCAGCGTTTCAAAACGGCGACGCGCCGGGCCGCGCATGGTGCCGGTCACGTATTCAGCGGCCAGGCGGTCGGCGAGATGAGGATGGCTGTAGTCCATTTCAGCGGCCGGTTGAACCTGTGCGCTGAGACGCAGCCGCGTCCACTTGGGCGGCGCTTTCCAAGCAGCCCTTCAGCGAGGCCAGCGCGCGCCGTACCCACGACTTCACGGTGCCCAGCGGCTGGCCCATTTTTTCAGCCACCTCGGCGTGGCTCAAGCCGTCGTAAAAAGCCAGTGCCACGCTCTGGCGCTGCGGCGCGCTGAGGTCTTGCATGCAATCGGTCAGGGCGCGCGCTTCCGAAGCTTGGCTCAATAAATCGAGCGGGCCGGGAGCGTCATCTGCCTTGTCGTCATACACGTCGTTGTCCTCTTCACTTGCGGTTGCGTAATTATTCTCAAACTGCGGCTGGGTTTGCGCCCGACGCAAGCTGTCAATAGCGCGGTTGCGCGCAATGCGC
>JANPNT010000526.1:0-1754 GCA_031427655.1 Burkholderiales bacterium | reverse complement strand
ATGGGCAGGAAGTCGAGCAGGATTTTCATCAGGTGTCGGGCCTTAAGGCGTGGTCAAGGTTTCGGCGAGAAGTCTATCGCTGCTGAGTTGATACAAAAGCGCTCACCCGTGGGCATCGGCCCGTCGTTGAACACATGGCCTAGATGCGAGCCGCATTTATTGCAGCGCACTTCCACCCGCACCATGCCGTGGGCGCGGTCTTCAACGCGTTCAATCACCTCGCTGTTGATGGATTTGGAATAGCTGGGCCAGCCGCAACCGGCGTCAAACTTGGTGTCGGCCTCGAACAGCGGCGTGCCGCAGCCCACGCAGTTGTATTGGCCTGGCGTCCAGTGATCCCAGTATTTGCCGCTGAAGGGCCGCTCGGTGGCCGCGTGTCGCGCCACTTGGTACTGCATCGGGTCGAGCTGGGCTTTCCAGTCGGCATCAGATTTTTCAACTTCGTAGGTTTCTGTTTTGTCGGTGGTCATGAGGAGCAAGACACTTCAAGGTGTTGAGCCCAGTCGGGCGGGAAGTCGGCGTAGGCCGCGTGTTCTGGTTGTTCGTCGAAGGGGTGCAGCAAAAGTTCATGCAGTTTTTGCACTTCGCTGAAGTCGCCGGTCTTGGCGCGCTGGATGGCGACATCGGCCAAGTGATTGCGCAAAACGTATTTGGGGTTGACTTGGTTCATCGCAACCGCGCGCTGGCTGTCGATGCTGGCTTCTTCTTGAAGGCGCTGGCGATAGGTCTGTCCCCAAGCATCAAAGGCTTCGCGGTTCATGAACATGTCGCGCGAAGTCTCATTGAGCGCCTGCGGTGTGCTGTCAAAGCTGGCCAGCCGCCGCCAAGTGATGGTGAAGTCGCAGCGGTCTTCGGCCATCAATTTGAGCAAGTTATCGATCAGTGCCTGGTCACCGTCTTGTGCCGTGGTCAGGCCCAACTTGGCGCGCATCTTAGCCATGAAGCTGTCCATGAACGCGGTCTTGTAAGGCTCCAGTGCCGCAAGCGCGGCATCACTGTTACCTATCAACGGCATCAAGGCCTGCGCCAGCGCGTGCAAATTCCAAAACGCCACATTCGGCTGGCGTGCAAACGCGTAGCGCCCTTGCTGGTCGGTGTGGTTGCAAATGTGACCGGGGTCGAACGCGTCGAGGAAACCAAACGGGCCGTAGTCGATGGTCAAGCCGAGGATGGACATGTTGTCGGTGTTCATCACGCCGTGGCAAAAACCGACTGCTTGCCATCCGGCAAGCATGTGCGCGGTTCGCAGCGCGACCGTGTTCAGCAGTGCGGCATACGGAAGGGGCGCAGCTTGGCAATCGGGGTAGTGATGCGCCATCACAAAGTCGGCAAGCTGCTTCAAATGCACAGGGTGATCGGCCTGCGCAAAGTGCTCGAAGTGGCCGAAGCGTATGAAGCTGGGCGCAGTGCGAGTCACCACGCTGGCGGTTTCCAATTCCTCTCGCCTGACCGGCAAAGCCGAGCCCGTGATGCAAAGCGCGCGCGTGGTCGGTATGCCCAACGCGGCCATCGCCTCTGAACACAAAAACTCGCGGATCGAAGAGCGGAGCACCGCGCGGCCGTCACCCATGCGCGAATAAGGTGTCATCCCTGCGCCTTTGAGTTGCAATTCGGTGGGGCCGTGGGGCGTGTCGATTTCACCCAGCCACAAGGCCCGCCCGTCGCCCAGCTGCCCCGCCCAATGGCCAAACTGATGGCCGCTGTAGACGCTGGCCAGCGGCTGCATGCCGGGCCATTGCGCATTGCCGCTGAAG
>JANPNT010000525.1:0-2076 GCA_031427655.1 Burkholderiales bacterium | reverse complement strand
GTGATGTTCGCGCGGGGGAAGCTGCGAAGGCCGTAGGCCGTAGCGGATTTCCCCGCGCGGCGCCCACTCAGATTTCGGCCTGCGGTGGCGGCTGCGTCTCTGTCGGCTTCTCAGTCAGCGTTTCGGTCATCTTCTCGGTTTTTCGCGCCTGCTCGCGTGCCTTGATGCGCTTCTTCGCCACCGCCGTGCTGTGCAAGAAGCGGTAGCTCTCGTTGCCCGTCTCCACGATGTGGCAGTGGTGCGTCAACCGGTCTAGCAAGGCCGTGGTCATCTTTGCGTCGCCAAACACCTTTGACCATTCCGCGAAGTCCAGGTTGGACGTGATCACCACGCTGGTGTGCTCGTACAGCCGGCTCAGCAGGTGGAACAACAAGGCCCCACCGGCCTGGCTGAACGGCAAGTAGCCCAGCTCATCGAGGATGACCAAGTCCATGCGCAGCAAGCTCAGCGCGATGCGCCCGGCCTTGCCTTGCGCTTTTTCCTGCTCCAGCGCAAAGACCCAAGTCCACCGTCGAATAGAACCGCACTCGCTTGCCATGCCGCGTGATGCCCGACACGCCGATGGCCGTGGCCAAGTGCGTCTTGCCCGTCCCGGGCCCACCGACCAACACCACGTTCTGCGCGGCGTCTGTGAACGTCAGCTCGGCCAGCGTGTGGATGAGCTTGCGGTCTACGGCTGAGCCTTCGAAGTCGAAGCCCGCCAGATCGCGGTGAACCGGGAACTTCGCGGCATTCATCTGATGGCTCACCGAGCGCATCGCACGGTCGGTGGTCTCGGCTTGCAGCAAGTGTTCGAGCAACCAGCGTGAGCTCTCGATGGCGGCCCCTCCGATTTCACCACCAACGCCACCCCCACCTTGCTCGACCAGCTCAGACCAAGCCCCGGCCATGCCGTGCATGCGCAGTTGTTTGAGTTCGACCGCCAGCTCACGCATGATCGGCCTCCTCGGTGGCTGTGCTGGTTGCGCCATCGACGCTGGTTGTGTTGGTATCGATGCCAGCGCGCAAACTGTCGTAACGCTCGGTGTTGGCCAGCGGCTTGGTCGCCACGTGCAGCGCCGTGGCCGCACTCTCGGGCACCGGCACGGCGGTCAACCGCGCCAGCACGTTGAGCACGTGCTCGACGCTGACGCGGCCTTGCCGCGTGCTCTCCAAGGCCAGCTCTACCGCCACCAACACAGCGTCGAGGCCAGCCGTTGGCACGATGGCCAGCACCTTCGCCATCACCCGGTCACCGCCCGGGTCACGCAGCAGCGCCCGGCGCAATTGCTGCAGCGGCTCAGGCATGTCGGCGAAGGGTGCCCCGTTACGCAGTGCACCGGGCTTGCGTTGGATCAGCGGGATGTAGTGTTCCCAGTTGTATTGGGTTTGGCCGCGGTCACTCAAGCGTTCATGGACGGCCACTACCGCATCGTCGGCCACCATGACGATCTTGCCGGGGTAGAGCCGGGTGCTGATGACGTGTCCCGCCAGTTCGCAGGGCACCGAGTAGCGGTTGCGTGCCACCACGACCAAACAAGTGCTGCTGACGCGTGCTGGGTTGTGCACATAGCCATCGAAGGGCTCAGGCATGGGCATGAGGTGGGGTCGCTCGTTGTCCAGCATCTCTGCCACGCTGAAGCGGTGGTGCTCGGGGTGGCGCAGCTCGTCCCACAGGGCTCGACAGCGGTCACCCAGCCAGGCGTTGAGTTCGACGAAGCTGCCGAAGCGCTGCTTGGCCGCGTCGATCCAGATGCGTCGCCTGCTGTCCTGCACGTTCTTCTCGACGACACCTTTCTCCCAGCCCGAAGCGACGTTACAGAAGTCGGCATCGAACAGGTAGTGCGCGCACATGACGGCGAAGCGCTTGTTGACGGTGCGGCCTTTGCCTTTCTTGACCTTGTCCACCGCCGTCTTCATGTTGTCGTAGATGCCGCGCCGAGCGATGCCGCCCATGGCGGCAAACGAACGGGTGTGCGCATCGAACAGCATCTCGTGGCCTTGGCTGGGGGTAGGCCACCAGCCAGAAGGCCCGGCTGGCACACAGCTTGAGGTGCGAGACCTGCATGCGGTAGTAGATGCCGCCGACCACCAAAC
>JANPNT010000524.1:0-2424 GCA_031427655.1 Burkholderiales bacterium | reverse complement strand
TTGCGCCGCCGCCCGCGTGATGCGCGCAAACACCGGCACATTGAAGATGCCGATGGCCACGATGGACGTCACCAGCCCCGGCCCGTAAATGGCGGTCAGCATGATGGCCGACAGCAAGGCCGGGAAGGCAAAGCTGAAGTCGACCGCGCGCATAACGACCTCTTCGACCCAACCGCGCTTCGCAGCAGCCAGCAAGCCCAAGGACACGCCGAACACGATGCCGATGCCGACTGCAATCACGCCCACCGCGATGGAGGTTTGCGAGCCTTTGATGAGCAGCGAAACGATGTCGCGACCCAAGCTGTCGGTGCCCAACCAATGGCTGGCGCTGGGGCCTTGCAGCTTGTTGGGGATGTCGAGTTCGGTGGGGGAATGAGGCGTCCACACGAAGGACAAGGCTGCCGTGAAAAGCAACAGGGCGACCAAGCAACCGCCAATGGCGAAGCTGGCGTGACGGCGAGCGCGTTGCATGAATGTCATGCAGCGCTATGGCGTCAAATTCGGTAAACGCAAACGCGGATCAATCGCCGCATAAAGCACGTCGACCACGAAGTTGATCACGATCACCGCCGCCGCCAACAACAGCACCACGTTGCGCACCACCACCAGGTCGCGGTTGGCGATGGCTTGAAACACCAAGCGGCCCAGACCCGGCAAGCTGAACACGTTTTCGATCACCACGGTGCCGGTCAGCAAATTGGCAAATTGCAAACCCATCAAGGTGAGCACCGGCACAAAGGCGTTGCGCAGCACATGACGCCACAGCACCTGGCGCGGGCTCAAACCTTTGGCGCGTGCGGTGCGCACAAAGTCTTCACGCAGCACGTCCAACACCGCCGATCGGGTGATGCGCGCGAGGATGGCGGCTTGCACCACGGCCAGCGCCACGGCGGGCAGCACCAGCGCTTTGAAGCCTTTCAACACACCGCCGCCGTCGTCTTCCGTCCACCCCGGAAAGCCACCGGCCGAAAACCATTGCAGCTTCACCGCAAAAATCAAAATCAACAAAATCGCAAACCAAAAGTTGGGGATGGCAATGCCAATTTGGCTGGCCGTCATCACGCCCACATCACCCAGCTTGTTGTGTTGTGAAGCGGCGTAGACCCCGGCGGCCAGCGCCAACACCGTCGTCAGCGCCATGGCCATCAAGGCCAGCGGCAGCGTGACCGCCATGCGCTGTTGCACCAACTCCAGCACGGGCGTGTCGTACGACAAGCTCATGCCCATGTCGCCGCGCGCCAAGCCTTTCATCCAACTGAGGTAACGAGTCAGCGGCGGCTGATCGAGCCCCAATTTCGCGCTCAACGCCGCCAGCGATTCCGGCGTGGCCGACTCGCCCAACATCAACTCGGCCGCATTGCCCGGCAACACATCAAGCACCGCAAACACCAAGGCCGACGCCGCCAGCAAAGTGGCAAGGAAGGTGGCGAAGCGTTTGAGGATAAAGAGGGTCATCGGTGACGCTGCTTCGGACGGGTGCTAAAGATCTTCAGCACGCAGGCCCCAGTGTTGGGCAATGCACACCTGCATGCGAGGCCCAATTTCATCGCCGTCGTGAAACGCAAAAACAAAATGTACCCAGCCGTCACGCTGCAAAGTTCGGTGCGAGCCCGATTGCCGTTTCACGCGTCAACCCAGCTTCATCAAGGCCGCCAATACCCGTCGCGCTTTTTGGAGAGGGCCACTGGCTCATGCCGCCGCGGGCAACAAGATGCTGGTGTCCACAGGGCGCGCTTCACCGTGCTTCAGTTGCTCGGCCAAAACGCGCAGGGCCCTCATTTCGGCCTTGGTCATGGCTTCGTTGGCGGACGCGCCGCAGGCCAAAACGCCTGGCAGTTCAGCCACTTCGGCAAGCCAGCGGCCATCGGTTTCGCGCTCACATTCGAGATTGAAGTTCATGCGGGTGTCCCAGAGTGGAGGCAGTTTATCCGGGCAACTGCCGCGCGGTTTGCCAATGCTTGCGTCAACGTAACCTGCGCCGTGACTGGGTCAACATCCCTTCAGGACATCCCGGCCGACGCGATGCGCATCGCCCACGGCACACCCTTCGGCTTGGTGGTCGGTGTCTGGACACGCGACGTTGGCCGTCAAATGCGCATGGCGCGCGCCTTGAAACGTGGCCAGGTTTTCATCAACAACTACGGCGCCGGCGGCGGCGTGGAGCTGACTCAAAAACAAAGTTGCCATAGTCACCGGCGCAGGGTCAGGCTTCGGCGAAGGCATGGCCCGCAAGTTTGTGGCCGAGGGTGCGCAGGTGCTGATTGCCGACCGCGACGAAGCCGCTGCAAACCGCTTGGCCGAAGCGCTGGGTGCCAAAGCCATCCGAGTGGATGTGGCTGTGGCAGCCGACGTGCACGCCGCGGTCGAGGCGGCTTGCGCCCACTTTGGTGGGCTCGACATCTTGGTCAACGACGCCGGAATCGG
>JANPNT010000523.1:0-7308 GCA_031427655.1 Burkholderiales bacterium | reverse complement strand
CAGCAGCCGGTTCAACCAACTGTGGATGATGCCGTCGCCGGGGCGCAGTGCCACACCGCCGCGGTGGCTGATGAAGTCGGGCAGCTCGTGGTGCATCTTCACGTCGACCGGCTTCGGGTAGGCGGCAGTGTGGCAAAAGCTTTGCATCACCAGGTCGGCGCTGAAGCCCAGGCAGGCGAGGTCTTTCAGCTCATCGCGGGTCATCGGGCCGGTGGTGTCCTGCGAGCCCACGCTGGTCATGCGCGGTTCGCAGTAGGTGCCAGGGCGCACGCCTTGCTGGTTGCCGCCGACCAATGGCAAGCCGCAAGCGCGGCCGACCATTTTTTGGCCCAAGGTGAACCCCTTTTTTGTATCGACGGGGTTTTGCGGTAGGCGGAACAGTGTGCTCACCGGCAGGCCCAGCGCTTCACGCGCTTTGGCGGTCAAACCGCGACCGATGATGAGCGGAATGCGGCCACCGGCGCGCACTTCGTCAAACAGCACTTCGCTTTTCACTTTGAAGGTGGCGACGACCTTGCCGTCTTTCATCGCTTGACCTTCGTAAGGGCGCAGCTCAATCACATCGCCCATGTTCATTTGCGACACGTCCAGCTCGATGGGCAGCGCGCCCGCGTCTTCCATGGTGTTGTAAAAAATCGGCGCGATTTTGGCGCCCAGGCAGACGCCGCCGAAGCGCTTGTTTGGCACGAAAGGAATGTCCTCGCCGGTGAACCACAACACCGAGTTGGTGGCCGATTTGCGCGAGGAACCTGTGCCCACCACGTCGCCTGCGTAGGCCACGAGGTGACCTTTGGCTCGCAGATCTTGGATGAACTTCACCGGGCCGCGTTTGCCGTCTTCTTCTGGCGCGGCTTCGAGAGACTGGCCGGGACGAAAGTTCTTGTGCATGGCCAGCGCATGCAGCGGAATGTCGGGGCGGCTCCAAGCGTCGGGGGCTGGCGACAGGTCGTCGGTGTTGATCTCACCGGCCACTTTAAAAATGCTGACGCTAATGCTTTTCGGCACCTCGGGGCGCGAGGTGAACCATTCGGCGTCGGCCCAGCTTTGGATCACCTCCACGGCATGCGCATTGCCTTTGTCGGCCTTGGCTTTCACGTCATGGAACTGGTCGAACATCAGCAGAGTTTTCTTGAGGGCTTCAGCGGCTTGACTCGCCACCGCCGCGTCGTCCAACAAGTCGATCAGCGGGCTGATGTTGTAGCCGCCCAGCATCGTGCCCAGCAGTTCGGTGGCACGTTGACGGCTGATGAGTGGGCACAGCTCGGTGCCGTGCGCCACGGCAGCCAAGTAGCTGGCCTTGACCATCGCGGCTTCGTCCACACCTGCCGGCACGCGGTGGGTGATCAGGTCCAGCAATTGATCGGCCGCACCGGCAGGCGGTGCCTTCAGCAGCTCGATCAAGTCGGCCGTTTGTTTGGCAGACAAAGGCAAGGGCGGGATGCCGAGTGCAGCGCGCTCGGCGATGTGTTGTGCGTAGGCGTGAAGCATGGTGTGTCCTTGCGGTAGAGAAGTTGAAGTGTCTGAAACAGGTTTATGCGACGGCTGGCACGATCACCTTCAGCCCTTTGAAATAGTCGCGAAAAAACCCGGCGTCTCGTGTGATGAGGGCGGTGCATTGCAACAGCGCATGGGCACCCACCAAGAAATCAGGCACTGTGCGGTTCATGGTGCCGAGTTGCCCTGCGGCGCGCATGCGTTCGTGGTACTTGCGCTGCATTTCGCCCGATCGCACGGCAGCGCGTTGATCAATGGGCATGAATCGCACACCCATTTCTTCGAGCACGTCGAGCACTTCCGAGCCTGAACCCAAACCGGCGGTCAATTCGCTGAGCACCACATCGCACACGACCACGGGGCCATTGGTCAATGCCAATCGCAGGGCAGCCTCTGCGGCGTCCGCGCGTGGGTCGTCGCCGAGTAAATCGATGAGGATGTTGGTGTCGAGCGCAATCACGGCGTGAGGCTTTGCCACATCAGATTTCTATGGCGTCGCCAGGGGCGCGACCGCGCAGCTCGCGCATCACATCGTCGGTGGTGACGCCTTTTGGCAATTTGAAGCGGCCGCGGGCGCGCGAAATGGCGTCGTCTACGCTTTTGCGCAACACGATGCGACCGCCCTCCAGCTCCACGCTCAGCGTACTGCCCTTAACCAAACCAAGGGCGTCGCGCACTGCTTTGGGCAGGGTGATTTGGCCACGCTCTGCAACGGTCACTTCCATCAAGGAATTCCTAAAAGTATGCGTGAATCATACATACTTTTTAATCCGTATTCAAGCCCGCTTCCGGAGCGCAGTCAACTCATTGCGCGGGCGCGGGTTTGGCGGCGTCTACGGCGGCATCTACGGCTGCGTCTGTGGTGGCGTTCGGGGCAGCGTTTGGCGTAGCGTTTGGGGCGGCGTCTGTGGCGGTGTTTGGGGCAGCGTTTGGGGCAGCGGGTTTGGCGGCGTTTGTGGAGGTGTCTGTGGCGGCGCGCTGCTGAGAATGCGTGCACCCGTCCACCATGCGCTGACCTATTTTTTGGCTCATCAACATCGACTTGCTGGGTATTTGCAGCCAGACAACGCCGGATTTCTTGTCTTCCAAACGAACCGCACCGGTGGTGGTTTCTTCAGGCGTCATGGTGTAGCTGACGTTCTTGAAGCCAACTTTGAAGTGACCCGGCTGAGCGGCAATGGCGTCCACGTCGACATACTGGTTGGATTCGCAATCGGCTTTGCCGGTCAGAACACGCGCGGCGATGTCGAGCTGGCTGGTTGTGATGGCAACCACCGCTGCTGCGGCGCCAGCGCCAGCCGCAGCTGCTTTCGATTGCGACTTGGTTTTGACGGCTTTGCTTTTTGAAGCCTTGGCGGTTTGGGCATCAACCGAGGTGGTCAACATGGCCAAAAGAACAGAAATTGCCAGCGGTGCGGCAGCGTTGATCAGTGAACGGTTCATGCGGACTCCAGGGGGTGAAATAGCCGAGTTTGTGCTTTCGGCGCGGTGCTTGGTCTGCCGACGCCCAGCTTTAGATTTCAACAAATGAGGTTGGCTGCAAAGGCTTGAATTGAGGGCGAAACGCACGCCAAATTTTCACGCTTTGCAGGTTTTTGAGCGCACTTTTTCAGGCATCTGAATCCGGAAAGAAAGCCAACCGCACTTCCACAGGCAAGGGCCCGCCGGTGCGCTGCGCGCGCTCCAGGACTTGCCAAAAATAACGATAGCTGGCGCGGTCGTGCAGGGTGTTGTGATGTCGGATGGGAGCCCAATTCGCAGCCTGCGCGGCGGTGATGATGTCGATGGCGATGTCCACTTCGGCCACGCTGGGCGCGAAGGCATCAACGATGTTCCTGATTTGGTCGGGGTGAATGCTCCACATGCGCAGGTAGCCGAGTTCGCGGTAAGCGCGATTGGCGGCTTCGCTCAGAGCGGCCTCGTCTTTCAACTCTGTCACCACGCAATGCGACGGTGTTTTGCCGTGGGCATGGCAGGCGGCTGAAATTTCTAGTTTGGCGCGCACGACCAACAAGTGCTGAAACTGGCCTGCCGCCGTCATGGCGCTGGCCGGTATGGCACCTCGGTGGGCTGACACGAAATCCATCAAACCGAACGACAGCGACTGCACGCGCGGGTTTGCGGCGATGGCGTCGACATCGCGCAGCGCACCGTGGGTTTCGATCAGCACGTGAATGGGGATTGGCGTTTGCAGCCCGCGAGCTTGGCTCAGGCGGTCGATTTCCGCACACGCCAAGGCCACATCGGCCGCGCTGTGGGGCTTGGGCACCATCAGGTAAGCCAAATGTTCGCCGGCACGGTTGACCAAGGTGGCGGCGTCTGGCCCAAAGGCAGCGTGCGTGACAGGGTGAACGCGCGCTCCGACGCGTTGGTAGCGGTTGAGTTTGGACGTGAGCATGTCAGCCACCAAATGCGCGTGCTCGGACTCCGCGCCGACGGGCGCACCGTCTTCGCAGTCCAAGGTCACGTCGAACACCGGGCCCATTTCGGCTTGCAATTCCAGGCTCTTGCGCATGCGCACTTCGACGCCTGCGTAGTGGTCGCAAACGGGCAAAGGCGCGACCACTTCGTCGGCATCGAACAAAGCTCGGCGCGGGTGAACAAGTTGGCGGTGGGCATGCTTCATGCTGGATTCTTGATCAATAACTCAGGGCGTAAAAAAACCGGCTCACTGGGTGGTGGCCGGTCGGGTTCATATTGCGCTACCAACAGCGCTCACAGCAAGTGCTTGACGCCGTCTTGCTCGTCGGTGAGCTCTTTCAAAGTGGCGTTGATGCGGTCTTGGCTGAAGCTGTCGATGGCCAGGCCGTCGACGGTTTTGTATTCCCCGTTGGCGGTGGTGACTGGAAAGCCGAACATCACGTCTTTTGGAATGCCGTATTGACCGTCCGACGGGATACCCATCGTCACCCATTTGCCGTGGGTTCCCAACGCCCAATCGCGCATGTGGTCAATGGCGGCGTTGGCGGCCGAGGCGGCCGAGGACACGCCGCGCGCAGCGATGATGGCCGCGCCACGCTTGCCGACCGTGGGCAAAAATGTGCCGGCGTTCCACACGGCGTCGTTGATCATGTCTTTCACGCTGGCACCTTGGATGGTGGCGAAGCGGTAGTCGGCGTACATGGTGGGCGAATGGTTTCCCCACACGGCCATGTGCTCGATGTCGGCCACGGCCTTGCCCGTTTTGGCGGCGAGTTGGCTGAGTGCGCGGTTGTGGTCCAAGCGCAACATGGCGGTGAAGTTTTTGCGCGGCAATTCGGGTGCGCTCTTCATAGCGATGTAAGCGTTCGTGTTGGCTGGGTTGCCCACCACCAACACCTTGACGTTGCGGCTGGCAACGGCGTTCAAGGCTTTGCCTTGGGCGGTGAAGATTTCAGCGTTCACGGCGAGCAACTCGGCGCGTTCCATGCCAGGGCCGCGCGGGCGCGAGCCAATCAACAGCGCGTAGTCGGCGTCTTTGAAGGCGGTCATCGGGTCGCCGTGTGCTTCCATGCCGACCAGCAGCGGGAAGGCGCAGTCTTGCAACTCCATCATTACGCCTTGCAAGGCTTGCTGAGGTTTTTCCATCGGCAGCTCGAGCAACTGCAAGATCACTGGCTGGTCTTTGCCCAGCATTTCGCCGGAGGCAATGCGAAACAAAGTGGCGTAGCCGATTTGACCAGCGGCACCAGTTACGGCGACGCGAACGGGAGGTTTGCTCATGGGAATGCTCCGGGAGTGAAGACGTTGGTAGAGAAAGCGGGTGGGGAGTTTGTCGCGGGTCGGCGAACGGGTGCGCGCCCGGCAATTGCTGGGGTGAGTGTAGGCCAGATGAACTGCTGTGAGGGCCATTTGCTGGGCTCGGGGCTGGTTTTGTCTTCAGTCTGATGTCTTATATAAGACAGTGTCCGCAAGGTGCTCAATACCTTAGACTTCAGCTCTATGCCGCCTCTCAATGCCGTAATCCCAGCCGCTGAATTGCCTCACCTCGATCAGGAAACGCCTGCTTTCAGCCCGCTGTACCAGCAAATCAAGACGCTGATGACGCTGCGCTTGCAGGCCGCAGAGTGGCGACCCGGCGAGGCGATTCCCAGTGAGTTTGACCTGGCGGCGCGCTTCAAAGTCAGTCAAGGCACCGTTCGCAAAGCGGTTGACGCGCTGGCGGCCGACAATTTGTTGGTTCGCCGTCAAGGCAAGGGAACCTTTGTGTCTACCCACGCCGAGCAAACCGTGCAGTACCGTTTCTTGCGCCTCATGCCCAACGACGGCCCGGTGGTGGGTGCGCAGCGTCGCTTCATTGACTGCCGCCGCTTGCGTGCACCGGCCGACGTGGCGCGGTCCTTGGGTTTGAAGTCGGGCGATGCGGTGGTCAATGTGCGACGGGTGTTGTCGTTTGACACTTCTCCCACGGTGCTGGACGACATTTGGCTGCCCGGTGCCATGTTCAAAGGTCTCACGGCCGAACGACTGGCGGATTACAAGGGGCCGATGTATGGCCTGTTTGAATCTGAGTTCGGCGTTCGCATGATCCGCGCCGAAGAGCAAATTCGGGCCGTCTTGGCCGACGCGGCCAGCGCCGCACCGTTGGGCTTGACCGCAGGCACCCCGCTGCTCAGCGTCGAGCGGCTGTCTATGACGTACGGCGACAAACCGGTCGAGCTGCGTCGGGGGCTTTACAGCACAGCCGCTCATTACTACCGTAATGAACTGAACTGAACTGAGATGGCTTTAGCGAGCGCAAGGGTAAATCCCAGGCGTCGAACGACATCTGTGCTGCATTGCAATAAACTAAACAAACCAGTCGCAATCTCATCTTTTCCAGTCAGCTTTTAAGAGACATAAGTCCAACCGACATTGAATATGACAACCACGGCAAAAATCATCAAACCGCGTCCGGGCGAGAACATGCGCCTCATTGACGCCCTGGGTTACCGGTTGCCCCCCGCAGGCATCGTGTCCATCCTGCATCGCGTCAGCGGCATTTTGATGTTTGTGCTCATGCCTTTCATCATCTGGATGTTTGACAACAGCCTGACCTCTGAGATTTCATACGCCCAGTTCACGGCGGTGTTTGCCGGTGGCGCGAAGTTTTTGCCGGGCTGGTTTTTCAAGCTCATCGCCTTGGGCTTGATCTGGGCCTACCTGCATCACTTCATCGCAGGCTTGCGTCACCTTTGGATGGACGCGACCCATGCCGTCACCAAAGAGTTTGGCCATAACTCGGCCCTGGTGACTTTGGGTCTGAGCGTGGCGCTGACCCTGCTGCTTGGCTACAAGCTGTTTTTCTGATCGGACTGAAAAAAACATGGCTCAAAACTTTGGTTCCAAGCGCATCGTCGTCGGCGCGCACTACGGCTTTCGAGATTGGTTGTCGCAGCGCGTGACCGCGTCTTTGATGGCATTGTTCACTGTGGCGCTGATCGTTCAGGTATTGCTACCCGGTGCCATGGGCTACGACAAGTGGGCTGGGATTTTTTCGTCGCAGTGGATGAAGGTGCTCACGTTTGTTGTGATCGTGTCGATGTTGTTTCACGTTTGGGTGGGCATGCGTGACGTCCTGATGGATTACGTCAAGCCAGTCTATGTGAGGCTCGCTTCGCAGGTCGGCGTGATCGTTTGGTTGGTGGCGTGTGCCGGTTGGGCTGTGCAAGTGTTGTGGAGGCTGTAAAACTATGAATGCGACAACGAAATCTTTTGAAGCGTCGGCGGTTACGAAGCGCAAATTTGACGTGGTCATCGTCGGTGCGGGGGGCTCAGGCATGCGCGCTTCTTTGCAATTGGCGCGTGCCGGTTTGAACGTGGCGGTGCTGTCCAAAGTGTTCCCTACGCGCTCGC
>JANPNT010000522.1:0-11926 GCA_031427655.1 Burkholderiales bacterium | reverse complement strand
TGGCTCGCCCAGGGTTTTCCTCCCTTGCCAGGAAAGGAGCGATGGTGGTGCACCGGCCCGCCGGGATGAATTTTCATCCGCATCCCAACCAACACAAAGACATGGCAACTGCAACGAATCACAGGAGAACACGATGAGCATCGAAATGATCGACGAATTCGACCAAGGCACACAGATCAAGGTGATCGGTGTGGGTGGCGGCGGTGGTAACGCCGTTGAACACATGATCTCGCAAGGCGTGCAAGGCGTGGAGTTCATCTGCGCCAACACCGACGCCCAGGCCCTGCACCGCAGCAATGCGGGCACGCTGGTGCAGCTGGGCACGTCCGGCCTGGGGGCGGGCAGCAAGCCGCCGTTGGGCAAGGCTGCCGCTGAAGAAGCGGTCGACCGCATCAAGGAGTGCATTGCCGGCGCGCACATGCTGTTCATCACCGCCGGCATGGGCGGTGGCACCGGCACCGGCGCAGCGCCTGTAATTGCGCGCATCGCCAAAGAAATGGGCATCTTGACCGTCGGCGTGGTCACCAAGCCTTTCGAGTTTGAAGGCAACCGCCGCATGAAAGCGGCCGACGCCGGGCTGGCCGAATTGGAAGCCAACGTCGACTCGCTGATCGTGGTGTTGAACGAAAAGCTGCTCGAAGTGTTGGGCGACGACGTGACGCAAGACCAAGCCTTTGCCGAAGCCAACGACGTGTTGAAAAACGCAGTTGGTGGCATCAGCGACATCATTCACATGCACGGCATGGTCAACGTCGACTTTGAAGACGTGAAAACGGTGATGAGCGAACCCGGCAAGGCCATGATGGGCACCGCGCAAGCCACCGGCCCCGACCGCGCCACCAAGGCCGCCGACGCTGCTGTCGCGTGCCCATTGCTCGAAGGCATCGACCTGTCAGGCGCGCGCGGCGTGCTGGTGTTGATTGCGGCCAACCGCAGCACCTTGAAGCTGAGCGAAAGCAAGAACGCGATGAACACCATCCGCCGCTATGCGGCAGATGATGCGCACGTGATCTTTGGCACCGTGTACGACGACGCGCTCGGCGACAAGCTGCGCGTCACCGTGATTGCCACTGGCCTGAGCCCAGCGCGTCGTCAGCAAGCGCCGATCAGCGTGGTGCACAGCGCGCCGATGCTGCGCACCGGCACCGACAACCTGCCCATCCACAACCAAATGGGCAGCCCGAGCCACGGTGGACAGATGGGCGGCCAGCCCGTGCACAACTACGAGGCGCTCAGCACCCCGAGCGTCTGGCGCACGCGCACGGCTGCCGCCAAGGTCGACGCGCTGGCCAGCAACGGCATGGACGAGATCGAGATCCCGGCGTTCTTGCGCAAGCAAGCCGACTGACCTGCACGCGGATTGACCATCGCTTGAAACAAAAAAGCCCGCTTTCCTCCAGGCAGCGGGCTTTTTTCTTGTATCGGCCAAATTGGGGGCGTTTGCCGATGGGGCCGTGTCGCCTTGCGAAAGGAATCAGGAGTCTTGTGTGACCCAGCTCACAGCACCATCTTTACCATCGGGTGCGTGCTCAGCGTGCGGTACAGCTCGTCGAGTTGCTCGCGGCTGGTGGCGGTGACGTGCAGCGTCACGCCGAGGTATTTGTCGCCTTTGCTGGGGCGCAGTTCGACGGTGCTGGCGTCGAAGGCGGGGTCGAATTGTTCGGCAATGCGCGTCATCGCATTCACGTATCCGTCCACGTTCAGACCCATCACTTTGATGGGGAAGTTGGACGGATATTCGATCAGCGATTGTTCGGGTGGAATGTCTGCCATGTTCGATGTTTCGCTACGTTGTCAGCCGGTCAAATCAATTGTGACGCCTTGGCGCGCTGGTACGCCGCGTGCAGCTTGGCGTACACCGGGCCGGGCTTGCCGCGCATGGTGCCGTGGCCTACGGCGGTGCTGTCGAGCATGGTGACCGGCAGCACTTCTTTGGTGGCCGAGCTGAGCATGAGCTCGTCAGCCGCCATGACCTCGGCTTCGGAAATCGGGCGCAGGTTGAAGGCAATGCCTTCTTCTTCGCACAGCTCGCGGATCAGCTCATAACGGATGCCTTCGAGCACGTGGCTGCTTTTCGGCGGGCCGAGCACCGCGCCCTCGTGCACCACCCACACATTGCTGGCCGCGGCTTCGGTGAGGAAGCCGTCGCGGAACATCACGGTCTCCATCGCTGAGTGGTCGGCCGACATTTGGCGCGCCATCACATTGCCCAGCAGCGAGGTGCTTTTGATGTCACCGCGCTCCCAGCGGAAGTCGCGCGCGGTCACGCAGCTCACGCCTCGGTGACGCTGCTCAACCGATGCCATCTTCATTTCGCTGACCATCATGAAGACGGTGGGCTCGACATTGCTGGGCATCACGTGGTCGCGAATGGCCACGCCGCGCGTAATTTGGATGTAGACGATCTGGTCTTCGCTGGCGTGGCTGGCCACCAAGTGGCGGCAGCGCTCGAGCCACTGCGCCACGGTTGACGTGTTGGCGATGCGCGTTTTATCCAGGCTGCGGCCCAAACGCGCCATGTGCTCGTCAAAGCGAAAGAGCTTTCGGCCGTACACGGGCACCACTTCGTAAATGCCGTCGCCAAAAATGAAACCACGGTCAAGGACAGACACCTTGGCTTGGTTCAGCGGGCTGTACTCACCGTTCAAGTAGCACAGGGTGTCGGGAAGGGTGGTCATGACGTACTCCTGATTTGGAAAGTGAATTTACTTGATCCACAGCCTGAGCGCGTCCCAGGCGCGGCCCATCACGCCCGCTTGTTCCACGCCGTCCAGCGCCACCAGGGGCAGCTCGGCAATGGCCGCACCCGACTCGGTGGTGACTTTCAAAGTGCCCACGCGCTGGCCTTTGCTCAGTGGCGCAATCAGCGGGTCGGTGCGAGAAAGGGTGGTCTTCAACTTGCCACCTTCGCCCTTGGGCACGGTGACGAAAACAGCGCCCACAGCGCCCAGTCTGGCCTCGCTGGTTTTGCCTTTCCACACCGGCACGGTGGCCATGGCTTTGGCGTCTTCGAACAAACGCACGGCGTCAAAATTTTGGAAGCCCCAGTTCAGCAGCTTTTGGCTTTCATCGGCGCGCGCTTCCATGGACTTGGTGTTCAGGATCACGCTGAGCAAGCGACGCTTGCCGTTCGGAAACTCGCGCTGTGCACTGGCAATCAGGCAGTAGCCTGCGGCTTCGGTAAAGCCAGTCTTCATGCCGTCCACGCTGGGGTCGCGGCGCAACAGCAGGTTGCGGTTGGGCTGGGTGATGTTGTTGTACTTGTAGTCTTTGATCGCGTAGTAGGTGTAGAGCTCGGGGAAGTCGCGGATCACCTTGGTGGCCACCAGCGCCAGCTCGCGGGCCGTGCTTTTGTGACCTGCCTCTGTCAGGCCGGTGACGTTTTTGAACACTGTGTTCTTCAAGCCCCAAGCCTGCGCTTGGCGGTTCATCATGGCGACAAATTGCTCGACCGAGCCTGCGACGCCTTCGGCCAAAGCCACCGCCGCATCGTTGCCCGAAGCGACAATTTCACCGCGCAGCAATTCGTCCACCGTGGGCGTCATGGTGGTGTCGATGAACATCAGCGAGCCGCCCCCTTTGCGTTCGTCCCAAGCGCGTTTGGACACCGACAGCTTTTGCTCCAGCGCAATTTTTTTGTCGCGCAGCGCGGTGAACACGATGTAGGCGCTCATCAGTTTGGTGAGCGAGGCCGGGTCAGCGGGCTCATCGGCGTTGCGTTCGGCCAAGCTTTGGTTGCTGGTGAGGTCCAGCAGCAAATAGCTTTTGGCGGCCAGCTCAGGCGGCAGCGGCGTCTGGGCATGAGCAACGCTTACAACGGCGAGGGCGAGAACGAACGAGAGCAGACGTTTCATTTGAGAGGGGAATATTTGAGATGAGAAAAAGAAAAACACTAGTCGGGAACAGGCAGCAACTGTTGAACCACCACGCTGCGCAAGCGCGCCAGTTGGCCATGGAAAAAATGACCCACGCCGGGAAACACAATGACGGGCAGGTTTTGTGGCCGCGCCCAATCCAGCGTGGCCGACAAGGGCACCACATCGTCGGTCTCGCCGTGCACCACCACGGTGTCGGCGGGCACCGCAGGCATCACCTGCCTTTGGGTGGACGGGCCGACCAGCACCAAGCGGCGCGGTTTTGCATCATCGCCCAGACACAGGGCGGCCTGTGATGCGATGTAAGCGCCGAATGAGAAGCCGCTCAATATCCAAGTTTGGTCAGCGACGCGGAAATGCTTGATCACCGCCAACGCATCGTCCAACTCGCCGCGCCCTTCATCCCACACGCCTTGTGACGCACCCACGCCGCGGACGTTGAAACGCACGGTGCGATGGCCTAATTGCAAAAACGCCCGCGCCAAGGTTTGCACCACCTTGTTGTCCATGCTGCCGCCGTGTTGCGGGTGCGGGTGGCAGATCACTGCCGTGCCGATGGGGGCTGCTGCGGGCAAGTCCAAGGCGCATTCAATGAAGCCCGCCGTGCCTGCGATTTGGATTTTTTCAGTGCTGGCGTTCATGGCGCGCGCGCCTCATCGCGCGCCATCAACGGCCGACATCAGGCGGCAGCAACAAGCGCTCCACGACCTTGCCGTTTTTCAGGTGCGAATCAACGATCTCGTCGATGTCGTCGTTGTCCAAAAACGTGTACCAAACCGCTTCCGGATAAACCACCGCCACCGGGCCACCGGCACAGCGGTCCAGGCAACCCGCCTTGTTCACGCGGATGCCTCCGGGGTGGCTGAGTTTTTCGGCTTTGACGCGCGATTTGCAATGGTCGAAACCGGCCTGTGCGTTGTGCTGAGCGCAGGCGTCTTCGCCTTTGTCGCGTTGGTTCAGGCAAAAAAAGATGTGGCGTTCGTAATAGCTCATACGTGTATTTTACGGAGCCCGCTGCGCAGCCGCGGCTCAGGTGTCTTGCGCACCGATACGGGACAACAAATACGCCAGCGCGGCATACGGCCACAACCAGCCCACCCAGTGCGCCGCACCGTGGAATCGGATGAAGCGGCCCTGCTCCCAGGCTTGCAGGCTGTCGGCAAAGTAGGGGTCGGTAGGCGCTTGGGCCACCAGCGCCACCAAGGCGGTCAAAGCCATCAAACCCAATGCGGCTGCGGCGCGCGGGGGCACCCAAGCCAGCAGCACGGCCGTGACGATGGCCGCGAAAAATGCGGCCACCGCGCCGTCTGTTTGCCAGGCCATCGCGTGCTGCGGGCCAAAGTTCAAAGCCGTAGAAAGCGTCGTGGCGGCCACCGCGGTCGCCGCCAGGCCCAGCACCAGCAAGCCGCGCCGCCACGTCGGTTTGGAAATGCTGAACGCCAACAAGCACGGCGCCAGCAAACCCACCACGGTGACGGAAAATTCTCCGCTGGGTGCCAACGCCGAGCTCACAGCGTCTGGGCTGGCCTGCAACCAAGGCGCTGCAGGAATTTCCAGCGCCGTGCCTTGCAGCCACTCTCCAAGTGTGTCGCGCAGCCGTGTGAGCACTTGGCCCAGGCCCAACGGAACGGGCGTGGGAAACAGCAGTCCCAACGGCCACAGGCACAGCAGGCTCAAGCCGCCCGCACTGCGCGAGATGAACCAGCGCTCGCGCACACTTTGCCAGCGATTTATCGCGCCTGACTTGTGGATCAGAGCTGCCGCCGCGACGCCCAGACCAGCACCGGCCACGTTCAAAAACAAGTCCAAGTTGGACGACACGCGCAGCGGTAAAAAATTTTGCAGCCACTCCATCGCCAGCGACAGACCCAGGCCCACGCTCAAACCCAGTGCCACCCCAAAGCTGGTGCGGTGGCCTGTGCGCACCGCCGCGCCAAACGCCAAAGCTCCCAGTGGCAGATAGCCCAGCAAATTTGCGACCACGTCAAAGACGGTCCAGTACTTGGGCCAAGGCAAAACCAAAAACGCCCAGGTGCTGACACCAGGCACGCGCCACCCAATGAAGGGATACAGGCTGGCGTAAACAATGATGCCCGCCAGCATCCAGGCCAAAAGCGTGGCGGAGCTGCGGTGGCGGGTCATGGGCGCGAGGTCAAGTCAGAGCGGCCTCAAAATGGTTTGACCACCACCAAGATTACGATGGCCGCAAACAACAATACCGCCGACTCGTTGAACACCCGAAACCAGCGCTCGGACCGGGTGTTGGTGGATTGCTCAAATTTGCGAAGCAAGGAGCGGCACATGTGGTGGTAGCCAATCACCAGCACCACCAGCGCCAATTTCGCGTGCAGCCACCCGCCGGCGTAGCCTCTGAAATTGCTGAACCACACCCACAGGCCAAAGCCCAGAGCGGGCACCATCAGCAGGCTGGAAAAGCGGTACAGCTTGCGTGCCATCAGCAACAAGCGCTCGCGTTCGGCATGGCTGTCGGCCGGCACCATGGCCAAGTTCACAAAAATACGCGGCATGTAAAACAAGCCAGCAAACCAGCTGGCCACGAAGATGATGTGAAAGGCTTTGATCCAGAGCATGGGGTCATTATGGCGACGCCTGATCTGCCGAGTGAATCAGGATGCGACAGCTATCATCACCAGCGAATTTCGGGCCCTGCGCCGTTCTTGAAAGCGACCTGTTGTGCACACACCTCCTGCCTACCCCACCAGCCGTCCACGCCGTCTGCGTCGCGATGAATTCACCCGCGCCATGGTGCGCGAAAACCGGCTTCATCCCAGCGATTTGATCTACCCGGTGTTTGTGTTGGCGGGACAGAACCAAAGCCTCCCGGTCGCGTCAATGCCCGGCGTGTCGCGCTTGAGTTTGGACAAGCTCCTGCCCGTGGCCGAAGACTGCGTCAAGCTCGGCATCCCGGTATTGGCGCTTTTCCCGGTGATCGATGCGGCGCTGAAGTTTGAGGACGGCCGCGAGGCGTTCAACCCCGAGGGCTTGGTGCCCACCGTGGTTCGCGCGCTGAAGAAAGAATTCCCCGATTTGGGCGTGCTCACCGATGTGGCGCTCGACCCGTTTACCAGCCACGGCCAAGACGGCCTTTTAGACACGGATCCAAAAGAGCGGGGTTACATCGTCAACGACACCACTGTGGCGGTGCTTACCAAGCAGGCGCTGGTGCAAGCCGATGCCGGTGTGGACATCGTCGCCCCCAGCGACATGATGGACGGCCGCATTGGTGCCATCCGCCATGCATTGGAAGCAAAAGGCCACATCCACACCAAAATCATGGCCTACAGCGCCAAGTACGCCAGCGCCTTTTACGGCCCGTTTCGCGACGCCGTGGGTTCGGCAGTCAACTTGGGAAAGAGCAACAAAAAGGTCTACCAAATGGACCCGGCCAACACCGATGAGGCGCTGCGCGAAGTGGCGCTCGACATCGCCGAAGGTGCTGACATGGTGATGGTCAAACCCGGCATGCCTTACCTGGACATCGTGCGCCGCGTCAAAGATGAATTCCGCGTGCCCACCTTTGCGTATCAGGTGAGCGGCGAATACGCCATGCTGAAAGCTGCCGCTGCGAACGGCTGGCTCGACCACGACGCGGTGATGATGGAAAGCCTGCTGGCCTTCAAGCGCGCCGGCGCGGACGGCGTGCTTACTTACTTCGCGCTGGATGCAGCGCGCTTGATGAAGTCTGCATATTGAAGTTCTGGTGATTGCTGCTCACGCCATGCGTATTTTTCACATCACCGACGACCAGTTCACTGAGCTGGAAGCCATGCCTGAGCAGATGCCTGCGGACGGCTATTTGTGGCTAGGCAGCGCGCGCCGTGAATTTGAAGTGCAAACGGCTCAGGTGCAAAGCGCCCTGCAACGCTGGACCGGCGGTCAGTTGGTGGACCTGCACGTCCTTGATTTGCTGAACAACCAACTGCCTTCGCACCATGAGTACACGTCTTGGTACGACATGCTGGTGTTTCGGCGACTCGCTGCCGGTGCGGGCAGCGCCTCGCTGTTCATCGACGACAACAAGGGCACGCTGAGCACAGCCAAAGCAGCGCTCGACTCGATTGACACCAGTCCGGTGGGCTTTGCACTGTTTGACCGCGTGCTGCTCAGCATTCACCCCACCGATTGCCAAGTGCGCGATTTTTTCGCGATGCGCTTTCAGCAGCAGATCCAAGGCCAAGCCAATGGTGGCGGGGCCGACCTGCGCGCCGCAGCGCGTTTGCCCACCAGTGCGGCCGACTTGATGCTGCGCATGGTCAACCATATGGTGGACAACTATTTGGAGCTGCGACGTTTGCTGACCAAGCAGCTCGACCACCTACAGCAATCGCTGTTTGATCCCAACGGCAATTTCGACGGCTGGAAAGTGTTGCTCGATTCGCGCAACACCTTGCATTTGTTGGAAGACGTTTGCGAAGACCAGCGCAGTGCCATCACCGAATGGATAGACGCTTTGGACGAGTGGCCGGAGGAGGCGGAAGCCGCAGCCCGGCGCGAGCGCGAGTTGCTGCGCGTGCGCTCACGCGACGTGTTGGAGCACATCGAGCGCGTGCTCAGTCATGTGCGGCGCTTGGAGTCGTCGGCCGAAACCGCCGTTCAAATGCACTTCTCGGCGCAAGGCCACCGCACCAACGCCATCATGCGGACGCTCACGGTGCTCACTGCCATCTTCATGCCGCTGAATTTGGTGACTGGCTTTTTCGGCATGAACTTCGAGGGCTTGCCGCTCATTCACAGCGCCAAGGGCTTTTGGGTGGTGTTCGCTTTGATGTTGGTGGTTGGGGCGGGCTTGATCGTGTTCTTCTGGCGCAAGAGCTACCTCACGAGTCGGCGCTAGTTCCAGCGCGCACGGCGTAGGGGTCGGCAAAGCCCAACGACGCCATCAACACCGTTTCTCGCGCTTCCATCAACAGCGCTTGCGCTTCTTCTTCATGGTCAAAGCCTTGCGCATGCAGCGTGCCGTGCACCAGCAAATGAGCGTAATGAGCGGCCAGTGAAATGGCTTGCTCTGCAGCTTCGGCTTCCACCACATCGGCACACATCACCAAGTCGGCATGCACCTGCGGCGCGTGCCTGTAGTCGAAAGTGAGCACGTTGGTGGCGTAGTCTTTTTGGCGATAGTCGCGATTCAAAACCCGCGCTTCTTCAGCGCCGACGATGCGCACGGTGATATCCGCAGGCGCTTGCAATGCCGCGCGGATACAGCGCGTGACGAAACTGCGGTTCAGCTGCGTGCGGTGGCTGCGAGCCAGATCGCTGCGATCAAATTGCAGGGACAAGCTCAACGGATGCAGGCGCGGCTGGCTCACATCAAGCGTCCGCGCTTCTGTTGCTGATCATCTGTCAACCGCGGCAGCGTCGTAAGCGTCCACGATGCGAGCCACCAGCGGGTGGCGCACGACATCCACCGAACTGAAGCGCGTGGTGGCGATGCCGCTGACTCGACGCAGAACGCGCTCTGCGTCGATCAGGCCGCTGAGCTCGCCGCGCGGCAAATCGATTTGGCTCACGTCACCCGTGACCACGCACTTGCTGCCTTGGCCGATGCGCGTGAGGAACATTTTCATTTGCTCGGTGGTGGTGTTTTGCGCTTCGTCGAGGATGACAAAGGCGTGGCTCAAAGTGCGTCCGCGCATGAAGGCCAGCGGTGCCACTTCGATGCTGCCTTTCTCAAAAGCGCGGGTGACTTTGTCGAGGCCCATCAGCTCGTACAGCGCGTCGTAAAGGGGACGCAAATACGGGTCGACCTTCTGCGCCAAGTCGCCCGGCAAAAAGCCCAGGCGCTCTCCAGCTTCTACGGCGGGGCGGGTCAAGATGATGCGTTGCACCGTGCTGCGTTCCAAAGCGTCCACCGCACAAGCCACCGCCAAAAATGTTTTGCCAGTTCCGGCCGGGCCGATGCCGAAGGTGATGTCGTGACTTTGGATGTTGTCCAGATACAGGTGCTGGTTGGGCGTGCGCCCGGCCAGGTCGGCCCGGCGCGTGCGCAGCACCAGCGGCTCAGCTGCCAAGGTCAACGGTGCTTCGCCGTCGCCGTTGCTGTTGCGATTGGCCAAGGCTTCGACCAGCGCGAGTTGAAACGCTTCGGGGCGCATGGGTTTGCGGGCTCGTTCGTAAAGTGCTTGCAACAAAGCCACGGCCCGCTGTGCGTTGCGCGATGCGCCCTCTACCGCGAAGGCTTCATTGCGACGGCGCATGGTCACGTCGAAGGCTGTCTCAATCTCGCGCAAATGGCTGTCCATGCTGCCGCACACGCGTGCCAGGCGGGCGTTGTCGAGCGGTGTGAAAGCGTGGCTGAGGATCACGTCGATTTGTTGGCTGAAGTGGGCAAAAGCATAGCAATTGAATTGTCACCGCTTCCTGCACAATTCTGGCCCATGCCCTTTTCACACGTCGCGCGCTCGCACATTGTTGCTTTGCTGTTGTTCATTCTCAGCATGGTGGCGACAGGCGCGCCCGCGCATGCGCAGCCGATCGTCATCCGCGCGGCTGCGTCGGTCAGCGGCGACGCGGCGCACTTTCCGCAAGGCCTGGATGCTCGCTTGCTGCGCTTGCCCGACGACTGGTCGGATGCGCGCTCGCGCAACGAGACCAGCCGCTGGTATCGCATCGTGTTTGACCGACCACTGGATGCCACGCCCGACTCTTTGATAGGGGTCTACATCGCCCGCGTCTGCTCCAACGTTGAGGCCGACTTGAACGGTCGGCGCGTTCACAGCGGTGGTCGCATGACAGAGCCGGTGACGCGCAATTGCCATCGTCCGCAACTCATCACGCTGCCTGCCGCCTACCTGAAGCCCACTGAGAACGTGCTCGATTTGCATGTGCGCGGTCAGTCCTTGCACCACGTGCTGGCCAACCAGCGCGCGGGCGGGCTGTCAGAGCTGCAAATAGGTCGGCTCGACGAGTTGACCGAACTTTATGAAACCGCTACTTTCATGAACATCACCGTGGTGCAGTGCATCGCCATCATGGTGGCTGCCCTGGGCTTGTTTTTGTTTGCTTTGGGATGGATGAACCGGCGCGAAATTTACCTGCGCTACTTTGGTTTGCTGTGTGTTGGATGGGCGGTGTTGACAGGGCGCGTGTGGCTGCGGCAGTTCCCGTTTGAAGGTATCAGCGGCGAATTGTTGGTGGCCATGCTCTTCCCCCCGGTGGTGGCCATGGCGATCCAATTTTTGATGAGCTATGCAGGCCACCGCTCGCGCCTGATCGAGTTGGCGCTGGTGGCGCAGTGTGTGTTGTTGCCGCTGAGTTTGTGGTGGGTGGGCTCCACCAATACTTTCGCCTTGGCCAATGCTTGGTATGTGGTGTTGGCGGGTGAAATCGTCGCGACCACCGGCTTCTATTTGCACACTCTGTGGCGCAAACGTCGGCCCGACTTTCGGCCGATGGCGGGCATTTTGGGCGTCGGCATTGCGTTGATCTTCATCGACCTGGCCAGCCAGCTTCGCTGGCTTCCTATGCCGTCGGTGCGCGTCGTGCAGTTTGTGGTGCCGCTGATGTTTTTGTTGGTAGGTGCGCGCTTGTTGCAAGTGTTCGCCTATGCCTTGAAGTCGGCCGAAGCCAGCCGCATTTCTTTGGAAGCGCGGGTGCGCGACATCACCGCCGAAATTGAGCGCAACTTCTCGCAGTTGGCCGAACTGCGCGTAGAACAAGTGACTGAGAAAGAACGCAAGCGCATTGCCGGCGACTTGCACGACGACCTCGGGGCCAAGCTGCTGACCATCGTTCACACCAGCGAATCAGAGCGCATATCCACGCTGGCGCGCGAGGCGTTGGAAGAGATGCGGCTGTCGGTGAAAGGCCTGACCGGCAAGCCTGTGCGCCTGGCCGATGCGCTGGCCGATTGGCGCGCCGAAGTGGTGTCCCGCTTGGGCCAAGCCAGCATCGAAGCCGACTGGCGCGGGCCGCCTGAGGACACCCAGCAGTTGCTCTCGGCGCGCGTTTTTGTGCAAACCACACGCATCTTGCGCGAGGCCTCACAAATATGGTCACAGCAAATACTTTTCTGAAGTTGTCGCACTAGCTGC
>JANPNT010000521.1:0-11776 GCA_031427655.1 Burkholderiales bacterium | reverse complement strand
CGTGCGCAAGCCGTCTGTTTTTTTGATGGACGAGCCGCTCAGCAACCTCGACGCCAAGCTGCGCGTGAGCATGCGGGCGCACTTGAAAAATCTGCACCACAGCTTGGGCGTGACCACCATTTACGTGACGCACGATCAGATTGAAGCCATGACCTTGGCGGACCGCGTGGTGGTGATGAGCCGCGCGGAAATTCAGCAAATTGGCACGCCCGAAGCCATCTACAACGACCCCGCCAATTTGTTTGTGGCCGGCTTCATCGGCTCACCGCCGATGAACTTGGTGGCGGGCGATTTGGACAACGGTGTATTCACCGCGCCTGGCGTGCGCTTGGGCGGTTTTGCTGGGCTCACGCAGCGTGGTGTGGTGTTGGGCGCACGGGCCGAAGACTTGAGCGTGGTGAACGCTGAACAGGGCCACATCCAAGGCGAGGTGTTCGCGTTTGAGCTGACCGGCGACGCCACCTTACTGACCTTGCAAATGGGTTCAACGGCGGCGCGCGTCACCGCCAAAGCGGGCAAAGATTACCGCGCCACCACTGGTCAAAAATTGGGCCTGCAAGCAGACGCCACACGCTGCTTTTTGTTTGACGCAACCACGCAGGCGCGCATTCGCGCCGTGCCATGAGCATCCAACGACGTCCACTTTTAGGCGGTGGCTTGGGGCTCATCGCAGCAGCGTCGGCGCAAGCTCAACTGGCATGCAAAGCACTCCCCAGCGGGGCCGATATCAACTTCGTCGGCAACGCTTTCCCGGCCATTCAGCACCTTGCACGCGTGGGCGAATCGTGCAGCAGGCCGGGCCTGAAAGTGGCGTTCAAACTCACGCCGCAGGCGCGGGTGGAAACCGAACAAGCCTTTGCGTCGCAAACGCCGTCGCCCTTTGATGCCGCCGTGGTGTCGATGGGCGCCTTCAGCAATTTGTACAGCCGCCGCCAGCTTCAACCGATGACCGATTTGGTGGCCAAATTTGGAGCGCGTTATGCGCTGGAAGAACGCATGTTGGTGCGGGTGGACGGCGAGGTGATGGCGATTGCCTTCATGCAAAACACGCAAAACCTTTACCTGCGCCAAGACCTTTTCGACCGCCACCGCTTGGCCGTTCCAGCCACCTACGCCGACATGCTGAGCGCTGCCACCGTCATCAAAGCGCGCGAACCGAGCATCAGCTTTGCCGTGGCCCAAGGCTTTGGCAAAGGTTTTGACAGCGCCACCGAGTTCACCAACATTTTTGCCAGCTTGGGTGGGCGGTTCTTTGAGCCTCAATCGGCACGGCCTGCATTTCAAAACGAGGCCGGTGTCAAGGCCATTGAAATGATGCGTTCGGTGTTGCCGCACATGACGCCCAACGCGCTGGCCAGCAACTCTGACGACGTGATGAACCAGTTGCAGCAGGGCAGCGCCGCCATGGGCGTGTTGTGGGCCAGCCGCGCGTCGCGCATGGACGATGCGGCGGTGTCCAAAGTGGTCGGCAAGATAGCGTTCGCGGCGGCTCCGTCGGCCTTGCCGGGCGGGCGCTGCGCGGCGCACTTGTGGTGGGACGGCGTGGTCATGCCGAAGAACCTGGCCAAGAATCCACAGCGCCGCGAAGCCGCCTTCTTGGTGATGATGGACATGCTGAGCGTTGACAGCGTGCGCGCTGCCAACGACCTGACCATTTGGGTGCGCTCGGCCTACCGCCCGGGCCGCTTCGGAACCGGTGTGGCCGTGGCCCAAAAGGCCGGTGCGCCGGTGTGGCCCGGCGAGCCGTTTTTCAGCTTGGCGCATGCCGAAGTGGGCAAGGTGCTGCCCGATGCGCTGAAGGGCGAGCGCTCGCCGCGCGATGCATTGGCAGCGGCAGCGGCAGCCTATGCAAGCACGGCGGCGGACAAAGGCTTCCTTCAGAAAACGCAAGAGAAAACGCAAGAAAAACCGCAAGCGAAACCACAAAAGGACGCGTCATGAAGCTGAAGAGCTTTGTGCAATTTACCGCACCGTCGGTGCTGCTGATGCTGGCGCTGCTGGCCTTGCCTTTGGCCATGACGTTTTGGTTGTCGGTGCGCAATTGCACAGCCGATTTAGAACTGGTGACGGTGCAGCAAACCGGGCCGTTTGGCGCGCAAGAAGTGGTCACGCAGCGGGCGCGTTTAAACGCCAAAGGGCAGGTGGTGGAAAGCTGCCGATTTGTGGGTACCGAGTACTACCGAAAGATCTTGGGCGTTGAAGACTTGGCGTCCACCATCACAGCAGGCAGCGCCAAGCCGACGGATGTGAAGAATGAATTTTGGGGTGCACTGACCTTTACCTTGACTTATGTAGCGGTAACCACGCCCTTCATTTTGATTGGCGGCTTGCTGTTGGCCATGGCCATGAGCGCAGTGACGCAGCGGCTCAAAGGGGCCTTCATTGCGGCGTCGTTGTTGCCTTTCATCATCACGCCTGTGGTGGGTGCCTTGGCCATCAAATGGCTGTTCCGCGACCACGGTTTGGTGCCGCATGTGCTGTCGCAGTTTGGGGTGCAAATTTTCTGGATGGCGCAGGCCTGGTCGGCCCGGTTGCTGATCATTTTGTACGGCGTGTGGCACGTGCTGCCGTTTGCCTTTATTGTGTTTTACGCGGGCCTGCAGTCGGTGTCGCAGGACACCCTGGAAGCCGCCACGCTGGACGGTGCCAGCAAGTGGCAAAAACTGCGCTACGTCACGCTGCCGCACCTGATGCCACTGGTGGTGTTTGTGAGCTTGATCCACATCATGGACGCTTACCGCGTGTTTGAGCCGGTGCTGGTGTTGACCCAAGGTGCCTTCACCACCAGCGTGCAATACCTGACCTACGACATCCTGATGCAGCAAAACAACCCGTTCAAAGCCAGTGCGGCGGCGGTGCTGACCGTACTGGGCATTGCGGTGTTGTTGATACCGCTGCTGCGCAAAACATGGCGCGAGCAGCGCGGTGTGCATTGACATGAATCATGCGATGAAAAAAGCGACATGAAAAAGTCGAAAGCCTTCACACAGACGGCCCTGTACGGTGGCTTGGCGCTGTGGCTGCTGGTGGCCTCATTGCCGGTGCTGTGGACGGTGGTGATCTCATTTCGCCAGTACGTTGACGCGTTTTCCACGCCGCTCAAATGGGTGGCACCGTTCACGTTGGAGAACTACACCAGCCTGTGGATCGACAAGTCGTTTTATTTGAATTTTTTGAACACCGCACTGGTGACCTTGGGCACCGTCACCGTCTCGTTGACGGTCGGCTGCTTGGCCGGTTATGCCCTCGCGCGCTACAAAGGCTCGGTCGGATTTTGGCTGTTGATGGTGGCGCTGGTGTTTCGCGCACTGCCTCATTCCACTTTGCTGCCTTCGTTCATTACGCTGTTCGATGCGCTGGGCATCCGCAACTCCTACTTCAGCCTCATCGTGGTGTTGGTGGCCATCAACCAGCCCTTCACGATTTGGATGCTGCGCTCGTTTTTCACCCACATTCCGGCCGAGCTGGACGAGGCCGCGCTGGTGGACGGTTGCAGCCGTTTCCAAGCATTCAAACGCGTCATCGTGCCTGTCATGTGGCCCGGCATCGTGACCACAGGCTTGTTCAGCTTTTTGCTGGCCTACAACGACTTTTTGCTCAGCTCGGCACTCACCAATGCCGACAAGATGACCATGCCCGCGGCCATCGCCAACGCCATCAGTGCTGAAAGCGAAACCCTGCTCATGCAGGGTGTGGCGGGCGCGGTAAGCATCACCATTCCACTCATTATTTTGGTGGCGCTGTTTCAGCGCCAAATCGTGTCGGGCTTGACACAGGGCGCGGTCAAAGGCTGATTGACCTGACTTCGCCACACCCGCGCCAGCACCGCACCACCATCTCCCCACCTTCGGAGCGACCCATGATTTCTGCCGACGCGCTTGAAGAGCGCTTCATCCCTTTTGCCAGCCTGCGTTACAGCACCGAGGCCTTCATCGACTACGCCATTCCCGAGTGCACGCCCAAACACAACTACGCGTTGATCGGCGCGGGCGTGTCGCAAAACCCCAAGCAACCGGTGAGCCTGCGGGAGCCCCACGGCTTTCAATTGGGCGGCGTCAACATTGCGCATGGCAAGGTCAACACACCGCACATGCACTTCAGTTGCGAGGTCTTCATTTGCACGCGCGGCGACTGGCGCGTGCAGTGGGGCTTCAACCCCGATGCCAGCGAGGCCGACATCACCGACGGCGACATCGTCTCCGTGCCGACCTGGCTGTACCGCGGCTTCACCAACATCGGCGTGGACGACGGCTTCCTGTTCACGGCCCTGGGCGGTGACCACACTGGCGGCATTTTGTGGGGCCCCACCACACTGGCGGCTGCCGCCAAAAACGGCGTGGTGCTCACGAAGGATTACCGCATCGTTGACAGCACACGCGGTGACGCCTTGGAACCCGGCGAGCCTTTGATCGAGCCGATGACCAGCGCCGAGATTGCCGCGCTGCGCGTGTGGAGCGTGGCCGAGATGCAGCAACGCATCGTTCGCTTCAAGAGCTTGCAGTGGTCGAGTCACGGGCTGCTGGATTCGCACCTGCCTGCTTGCGGCGCACAACTGGCGGCGGTGATTGGTTTGGGCATGGCGCAAGACCGAAATCTGAGCGCGCCCGTGACCAACGCACACGGCCTGTCGATTGAATGGCTGCGCATTCCGGCCGGTGGCAGCGTGTCTCGCCACACCTTGAGCGACAAGCAAGTGCTCATTGCCAAGCGCGGGCGGATCGAGGTAAGCGTAGACACCACCAGCGGGCCGGTCAGCCGCACTGCCGTGGGCGCAGACACCGCTTGGGACAGCTACTCATTGCCGCCCGGCTGTTGGCGCAGCTTCAAGAACACAGGCGACGCTGAGGCTCTGGCCCTGCTCATCACCGCAGGCGACCACCGCAAGCGCATTGAATGGGACGAGGCGGTGGTGGCCCGGGCCAGCGAGCACGACTGGGCCATCGACGCCAGCGGATTTGTGGCACCGCTGCAGTTCATCTCCCGAGCCCAAAAATAAAAACAACGTTGAAAGGCCTCGCCATGAGCACGCCCATTCACCCACTGGACAACCGCCTGCCCGAGATGCTGCGGAGTTCACGCCGCTTGCGCGGCATCTTCAACGGCATCCCTTCGCCCGCCCTGGTTGAGATGTGCGCCCACGCCGGGTTTGACTTCATCGTGATCGACAACGAGCACGGCAGCGCCGACTTTGAGACCACCGAACACATGCTGCGCGCCGCCCGCGCCAGCGGCATTGCACCCATCGTGCGTTGCCTGGAACACGACATGGCTCGCACCCTGGACATGGGGGCCAGCGGCTTGCAAATTCCGATGGTGAACACGGCCGAACAAGCCGCCAATTTGGTGCAGCGCGTGCGCTACCCCAAATTTGTGAACGGCGTGAACGTGGGCGGTCAGCGCGGCAGCGCCTTCAGCCATCGCGCTGCGGGTTACGGTGCGTTTGGTGGCCCGGCGCACACTCAGCGCAGCAATGATGGCGTCGTGCTCATCGTGATGATTGAAACGCCGCAGGGCGTGGAAAACGCCGCCGCCATTGCGGCAGTGGACGGTGTGGACGGCGTCTTCATCGGCCCGAACGACTTGGCGCACAGCATGGGTTGCGAGAACCGCTGGAACGAAGAACCGGTGCAGCGAGCCATAGAAAAAACCTTGCGCTCGGTGAGTGCGGCAGGCAAGTGCCCTGGCATCTTGGCACTGAGCGCCGCCGACGAAGACCACTACGCCGCGTGGGGTGCGCGTTACTTCGCCAGCGTCAGCACCGGGCTGATTTCCAAGGCGTTCAAGGACGCAGCGCAAGGGGGCAGGGCGGTCGTGAGTTACTGAAGCCAGGTTCCCGTCTTGGCAGACTCGGACTTGATTTTGCATACGTAATCAAGTTGGGCTGACGACACCTATGCCAACCCGCATTCACTCTAAACGTTGCGTAACTGCACCGAGCATCTAGGGGTTTTACCGGGCGGCTTTGCATACAGGTTGCATACGGTTGCAATGTGTAAATGCAAGCCGCAAACTCGCGCGGCACGCTGCAAAGTGACCGCGTCGCCGCACATCTGAATTCGTTTTTTACCGGAGACATCGCCATGGCCATTGACCTCAACATGCCTACCCCAACGCGCGCTGCAAAACGCTCGTCCAACTTGCTGAATCGCACCCAGCTCGCCACACAAATCGCGCTCGCACTCAGCGGCTTCGCCACGCTGGCCCCCACCGCTGCCACGGCGCAGCAAGCCGAGCCAGCGCAGTTGGGAACCGTCACCGTCACCGCCAACCGCCGTGTGGAAGACGCGCAAAAAGTGTCGGTGTCGGTCACCGCTGTGACTGGTGCCACCTTGGCGGAGCGCAACATCACCGACCTGTCGCAAATGGAAGGCATGTCGGCCGGCTTCACCTTTGGCCGCTCGGGCTCTGACGCCCGCCCCGCCATTCGCGGTGTGCGCACTGAAAACGTGGCAGTGAACGGCGACACCACCATCGGCTATTTTGTGGACGGCGTGTACAAATCACGCGCCCAACAAGCCTTGTCGAGCTTTGTGGACGTGAGCCGGGTTGAAATTCAACGCGGCCCGCAGGGCACGCTGTTCGGTCGCAACACCTTCGGCGGCAACATCGTGATCACCACCGTGGCACCCGAACTCAAATCGTTCGAAACCGGGGCCAGCATTGGCGCAGGCAGCTACGGCAAGCTGCGTTTTGAAGGCGTTTTGAACGTGCCCTTGGCCGACACCGCCGCCTTCCGCATCGCAGCCGCCGCAGAAAAAGCCGACGGCTGGGTCAAAAACGACTACAACCCCGCCGCTGATTTGTTCGATCAAGACCTGAAGTACCTGCGCGCCTCGTTCAAGTTCAAGCCTTCGCGCGAATTGGAAGCCGTGGTTCGGGCCGACATCACCGAGCAGCGCGGCAACGGTGGCTCGGCCTTTGGCTACAAACAAGCGGGCACCTATGTGCACACACCGTCTTGCCAGCAGTTGTTCAACGCGACGTTGACCATCATCAACCCACGCGGTGGCAACCGTGACGGCGTCATTGATTGCACGCGCACGCAGGGCGCCGGCGCGGGTCTCACAACGAACGCAGTGGGCTCGACGGCCGATCTGGGCATCCCCATCTACGCCGCCGGCAATGTTTATCGCATCGATACCGATTACCAGACCAAGCTCAACTTCAGCGACAAAAACCTGAGCCTTGATCTGTCGTACCGCCTGCCAGCCTTCACGCTGAAGTCCATCACCAGCTACGCCAACATGTCGTCGGTGCGTGACGCCGACTCCGACATGTCGGCCTCCACGATTGCGGTGGACCAGCAAAAAACCGCCGCCAAAACCCTCACCCAAGAATTCCAAATCTTGTCGGAAGGCAGCGGCCCCATCAGCTATGTGGCGGGCGTGTACTTTTTCAAAGACGAACTCGAAGGCACCTTGGCGCAGCAGCAGTTTCCGCGCGTGATTCGCTCGGGTGCCACTGCAACGCAGCTTGCTCTGCCAGTGCAAAGCGCCGGCTTCTACGACAACCAATTGCCCACCACCGACTCGAAGGCCATCTACGGCCAGATCAGCTTCAAGGCCTCTGACGCCCTGACCGCCACGGCCGGTGCGCGCTACACACGCGACCGCAAGTCGTTCAAGTCGGCCAACACCGCTGCCGCGCTGACCACCGCAACACAGATCTATCTGGACACGCCATTGCCAGCCGACAGCGTCTACGGCTCCGCAGGCACCACCAATTGCACCGGCAGCAATGCGCAACCTGGCTACAACTGCATCCCCAACACCAACACCCTGATTGGCCTGACCTACGACGACGCCACCTTCAGCAAAGCCACAGGCAAGCTGGCGCTCGACTACAAGTTGAACAACGACCAGTTGGTGTACGCCAGCGTGTCCACCGGCTTCCGCTCGGGCGGCTTCAACCCCGGCCAAGCGATAGCCTCGGTGCGCACCTTCGAGCCGGAAGAAGTCACGGCACTGGAAGTCGGCAGCAAAAACCGCTTCTTGCGCAACACCTTGCAAGTCAACTTGGCTGCCTTCCAAAACAGCTACTCCAACCTGCAAGAGCAGCGCCAAGTGCCCATTGGCACCGCCACGATATCGGCCATCTTCAACGCCGCCAAGGCCAAGTCCACCGGCCTGGAAGCTGAGATTGAATGGCGTCAAAGCTCTGCCCTGAGCTTGGGCGGCACGTTGGCTTTGTTGGACGCGAAATACACCAGCTTTCCGAACGTCACGCTGCCATTCGGCACCTCGATTTTGGTGGCTGATGCAACCCAAACCACACCGCAAACCGACGCCAACGGCATCGTCATTGCACCGGCTGGCCAGAAGCGCATCTTCGCGCCCGGCTACAACTGCGGCGTCACACCAGGCACCGGTGGCACCGGCCAACCAGGCGCGTCTTACGGCTGCGATTTGAGCGGCAAGCGCTTGCCTTACTCGCCCACTTACCAAGGCTCGGTGTTTGCCAAGTACGACATCGCTGTGGGCGGTGGCACCGTCACACCGATGTTGGCGGTCAACTTCTCCAGCGGCTACTACGGCCAGCCCACCAACGCCGAAATTGAGAAGCAGGGCCCCTACGCGAAAGCCGACTTCAAACTGAACTGGCGCATCAACGACAAGCTGTCGATTCAAGGCTATGTGGACAACCTGACCGACAAGCAAACCATCAACCGCTTCACCTGGGGCGGCGGTGGTGCCTTGCAGGTCAGCGGCGCGCCTCCACGCACCTTTGGGCTGAAGTTGGCCTACAGCAACTTGTAATTTGATCGCGACCTGACGCGATCAGGTTGACCAGAAACACCAAACCAGCCCGTTCGGGCTGAGGTGGCTTTGCCGACCGTCCGGAGCCTGCCGAAGGAAGTCCCACGCAAGGCTTCCACACCTCAGAGAGAACGGGTTTTTTATGAGTTGCGCTTCTGTTCTTTCAGGACGCTCTTTCTGGACGCTCTTTCAAGATGCTCCCCATGACCCACACCACGCGCTTCCTCACCACCCATGTGGGCTCATTGCCTCGCTCGCAAGCCGTGGTCGATCACATCTTTGCGGTCGAAAACGGCAAACCGCTCGCTGGTGACTCAAGCGAGGCCGAATTCGACGCTGTGATGACCCAAGCCGTTGACGAAGCCGTGCGCCGTCAGGTGGAAGCCGGTATCGACATCGTCAGCGACGGCGAGATGAGCAAAATCTCTTACGCCACCTACATCAAGGACCGCTACACCGGCTTCGACGGCGACAGCCCGCGTCGCACGCCTGCCGATTTGCTCGACTACCCCGGCTTCATGAAACGGCTGTCCAGTGGCGGCGGCACACCCACGTACCGGCGGCCTTGCTGTGTGGGCCCCATCGGCGTCAAAACCATGGAGCCGCTGCGCAAAGACATCGCCAATGTGAAAGCCGCCGCAGCCAAGCACGGCGCAACACAAGTGTTCATGAACGCCGCTTCACCCGGCGTGGTGGCGCTGTTCCAACCGAACCAACATTACGCCAACGACGACGCTTACCTCGACGCCTTGGCCCACGCGCTGCGCCGTGAATATCACGCCATCGTGGACGCAGGTTTGATCTTGCAACTCGACTCGCCCGACCTGGGCCTGGGCCGCCACATGATGTACGCCGCGCTCGATGAAGCGGCTTACTTGGTGCGCATCGAACGCCACATCGAGGCGCTGAATTTCGCCTTGGCTGCCATTCCCGCAGACCGGGTTCGCATGCATGTGTGCTGGGGCAATTACGAAGGCCCGCACCACAAAGACGTGCCGCTGGAAACGATTCTGCCGCTGGTGCTGAAGGCCAAACCGCAAGGCTTGCTTTTTGAGGCCAGCAACCCGCGTCATGCACATGAGTGGGAGGCGTTCGTGGACTTGAAGTCCAGCATTCCCGACGACAAAATTTTGATTCCCGGCGTGCTCGACTCCACCACCAACTTCATCGAACACCCGCGCTTGGTGGCACAGCGCATTCGGCGCTACGCCGACATCGTCGGGGCTGACCGCGTCATCGCAGGCACCGACTGCGGCTTCGGCACCTTTGCCGGTTTTGGCGCGGTGGACGCCGACATCGTCTACGCCAAATTCGCCGCCATGGCGCAGGGTGCTGCGTTGGCGAGTCGGGGCGTTTGAAAGGCTGGGCGCGCCTTTGCGGTGAAGCCTTGACTGGGTTTCACGGCCCCCAGTAAATATGCAGCGTTGAATCGGCCGGGCCGGTTTGATCGGCTGTGCTGTAGACGACGTCATCGGCATGACGCGAGCCGTCGCCGTTGGTGCCCGACGTCAACGCGGCGGTGCTGGTGCTGCCGCTCAAGCTGAAGATGTCGCCGTTGTCCAGCTGCAACGTCAGGTCGCGGTTGGCGTCGGTCAGGCTGGTCAGCGTCAGGCTGTTGAAGCTGATGTTGCTGATGTTGCTGGCGGCCGCGAGACCACAAACACGATGGCGATCACGACGTTGGTCAGGGCGTCCACAAAGCCCGGCCAGAAATTGGTGGTTCTTCCCCCTTCCATGGCGCTACCTCAAGGTGCCGCTGAAAACACGGTGGCCAGCGAGCCGGTCAGGTGCGCCACGCGCAACTGGCTTTGCGCTTCGCGAGGCACGCACTTGCGCCAGATCGGCCCCGCCGTTGACCAGGGGCAGGCTGAGCACCAGCATGCCGCGATTGTCGCGGCTGAAGTTTTCTTGACCGCCTGAATTGGTGGTGCGCGAATGAGTGAGCTCCAGCTCCACGCGCGGCAGAAAGCGGCTGCGCGCAACGTCACTTTCCACCTCGGCCGCCACCACTTCAGCGCGCGCTGCGAGCAGCTCAAAGTTTTGCAGCCAGGCCACCTCACGTGCGCTTTCGCGCTCAGCAGGCACGGTGAATTCAGAGGCCGGAAAGCTGAGTGGAATCGACGCGGGCACTGCGCCAGTCAAACGGTTGAGTTTGCGGGTGGCGACCTTGAGCGCGGCATTGGCGTCGGCCATGCTGGCGCGCACATTGGCCACGCGTCCGCGCACGCGGTCGCGGTCGGCCGGGCTGGCACCACCTGCCGCCGCACGTTCCGTGATGTAGCGCGACAACTCATCCAGCAGCGCGGTGTACTCCATGCCCACCTGCACCGACACGCGCGATTGCCGCACCGACCATCACGCTCCGGCCGATTCCAACAGCGCGTTGCTGATCGCGCCACCGAGCTGCAATTCGGCCGATTCGGTGAGCACGCCTTGGCGCTTGAGTTCACGCCGCGCGGGCTCGTCGACCAGGGCCGCTGCAGCGCGATCGGTGCGCGCAGGCATGGCGTTGTTGGCCGGGCTGAGCAGACGCGACGGCGGCGCATCGGCCACGACGCGGCCTTTGTCCAGCACCAACACGCGGTCGGCCGTCTGTATCAATTCGGTTGTGTGCGTGGCCACCACCACGCAGCGGCCTGATGTGCGCAAGGCAGACCGCGCGCCGAGCAAACCTTCTTGCGCGCTGCGGTCCAAGCCCAAAGTGGGCTGGTCCAGCAAAGCACGGCGCGGTCTGACGCCAACACGCGCGCCAAGGCCAGCATTTGACGTTGACCGCCAGACACGCCTGCGCCATTGGTGCCCACGTCAGACGTCAGCCCCAATTCGCCTTTGTCCAAGGCCGGGCCCAGGCCCGCGGCGCGCAAGGACCGCGTCACGGCGGCTTCATGCACATGGGTTTGGCCGGGCATGACCACCTCGCCCAAGCTACCGCCGATGTAGACCGCCTCCTGCGGCTCCGACAGTTGCCTAGCCGCGAATGTTTTCATCGTGAGGGACGACCTGCGCGCGGGTTGCGGGTT
>JANPNT010000520.1:0-1888 GCA_031427655.1 Burkholderiales bacterium | reverse complement strand
GCCATGACCTTCGATCGCAACCGACTCCCTGACCCCACTACCTACTTTCAAAACCAAGGCCTGACTCTCAAGGGCCCTGGCTCAGCCAAGTGGAAAACCACCGCCTGCAATTTTCATGGCGGTTCAGATTCCATGCGCGTCCATCTCGCAACCGGCGCATGGGTCTGCATGAGTTGCGGTGAAAAAGGCGGCGACGTGCTGGCTTATGAGATCAAGGCCGGTGGCCGCGAGTTTGTTGACGCGGCCAAAGCCTTGGGCTGCTGGGTGGACGATGGCCGTTTGCACGCGCCAACCAAGCCCACGCCACTCAGCCCGCGCCTTGCGTTGTCGGTGGTGGCGTTTGAATCTACGCTCGCCGCCGTGGCTGCAGGCAATGTGGCCCACGGTGTGGTGCTGACCGATGCCGACCGGGCGCGGTTGATGGTGGCTGCCAATCGCATCAACCGATTGGTGGAGGCATTCGCATGAACAAGCAGGACTACGAGCACTACGCAGCCAGTTTGGACGCGGATGCCGGCCAATCAGTCTCATGGGCAGCGCCCAAGGAAATAAAAACCGATTTACCCTTTGCTCCAACATTTGACGCGAAGGCACTGTTGCCCCCAACGCTGGCCGACTTTGTGTTGGACGAGGCCGACCGGATGCCTTGTTCGCCGGACTACATCGCGGCAGCGCTGATGGTGTGTTTAGGCTCAGTCATAGGCGCACGCTGTGGCATCAAACCCAAGCGCCGGGACGACTGGATCGTGACCCCGAATCTGTTTGGCGGCATCGTTGGTGATCCGTCGTCCAAGAAGTCGCCAGCCCTGGCAACGGTGACGCGCTTTCTTGATCGCCTGGAAGCCAAAGAAGCTGAAAAATTAGAGGATGCCAAGAGAATTTTCGCTGCTGAAACAGCCGCTTTTGAGGCACACCAGTCCGCCGTCAAGGCCAGCATGAAGAAGGCTGCGGGCGGTAAAGGCGACCGCCTCAAAATGGCCGCAGCCATTGCGGACCTGCAAGACCTCCAAGGCCCAGAAGAACCCAAGGAGAGGCGCTTCAAGTCCAACGATTCCACCGTGGAGAAGCTGGGCGACTTGCTTGTGCACAACCCGCAGGGCATGCTCGTCTACCGGGACGAGCTGATTGGCCTGCTTGCTTCTTGGGAAAAGGAAGGCAAGGAGGGTGACAAGGCTTTCTATCTGGAGGGCTGGAACGGCACCGCCAGTTTCAACATTGACCGAATCGGTCGCGGCAGCCTGCACATTAAAAACCTGTGCATCTCCGTGTTCGGCGGCATCCAGCCGGAATTACTGGAACGCTACCTCGCCGGTATTGCCAACTCACTGGACAACGATGGTCGAATCCAGCGGTTTCAGGTGATGGTGTACCCCAACGCTGTCGCATGGGAATGGCGCGACCGTTACCCGGTCAAGGGCGCACGCGAAGCAGTTCGAGATCTGTTTGACCGGCTGGCCGTTTTTGACCCCGTGCTGGATGGCGCGTCACCGAGTGACGACTTTGTGAAGCTGCCGCACTTCTGTTTTGACGACGCGGCACAAGACATCTTTGTGGAATGGTGCACCGAGCTGCACAAGGTACACATCGCCAAGGAACAAAACCCGCTGATGCAGCAGCACTTTGGCAAGTTTGAAAAACTGTTCTCCCGAGTTGTAAATATTCGGTGAACCCGTAGAGGCGTTGCAAAAATCGCTGGACACAATCAATTTTTTGCTCTACCGTTGCAACTGTGAGTGCAACCTCAGCCGCCCCCGAAACCCCCGCCAGCAATGCCAACGCTGACGCACCCCCAGATTCGCTACAACGTCTTTGCCGGCGAACAACTCGTGGCATGCATCAGTTTTTGCGCCTGCGCCTGGAAGTTAAAACACAGGGAGAGGTTCATTGG
>JANPNT010000519.1:0-8254 GCA_031427655.1 Burkholderiales bacterium | reverse complement strand
GAAAGCGTAGCGTAGGGGTAGGTGATGGCGAGTTGGTCCATCAGCAATTCACGTGTGATGGTGTCGCCGGGCAACAGCGACGTGCCCCACCGAAAGCCGGGTGAGAAGGCCATGTCGGCACCTTGCACGTCCATCAGGGCGTCGCAAATGAGTTGATCCCAACTGCCGTTGAAGTTGCCGCGGCGATACAGCAATCCTTCGGTGACAGCGAGTTTTTCGTTCAGCTTCGATTCATACGGCGCGCGCACTTTTTCAATGAGCGCGTTCATCTCGGCATCGGGCCGCAACTGGTCGGCGAATATAGGCAACAGGCGGTAGCGGTAGTCCACCAAGCGGCCGGCCTTGACATCAAGGTCCATCACACCGAGGAACTTGCTGTTGCTGCCTGCGTTGGTGACCAGGGTGATGCCGCCGGAGTTTTTCACCGGCACCGCCACCGGCACGCCGTCGTGCGTGTGGCCACCAAAAATCGCGTCAATGCCGCGCACGCGGCTGGCCATCTTCAAGTCCACGTCCATGCCGTTGTGCGACAACAGCACCACCAATTGCGCGCCCTTGATGCGGGCCTCAATCACCACCTTTTGCATTTGCTCTTCTTGAATGCCAAAGGCCCAATCGGCCACGAAGTAACGTGGGTTGGCGATGGGCGTGTAGGGAAAGGCCTGGCCAATGATGGCCACCGCCACGCCGTTGATTTCGCGCAGTGTGTAGGGCTTGAACACCGGGTCCCCGAAGTCGTTGGTCTTGATGTTCTGCGCCAAGAATTCGATGCGGCCTTTGAAGTCTTTCTCGACAATTTCTTTCACCCGGTCCATGCCGTGCGTGAATTCCCAGTGGCCGGTCATCACGTCCACGCCGAGCAATTTGCTGGCGTCCACCATGTCTTGCGCACCTGTCCACAGCGCCGTGGCCGAGCCTTGCCAAGTGTCGCCGCCGTCTAACAACAGGGCACCCGGACGGCTGGCTTTGAGGCGTTTCACCAAAGTGGCCAAGTGCGCGAAGCCGCCAATTTTTCCGTAGCGGCGCGACGCCATTTCAAAGTCGATGAAGGTGTAGGCATGCGCCATCGCCGTGCCGGGGCGCACGCCGGCGGCCTTCAGCAAGTTTTCGCCCACCAGGTGTGGCAACTGCGCTTGCATGCTGCCCAAACCCAGGTTGACGCTGGGCTCGCGGAAGTAAGTGGGCTTGAGCTGCGCGTGGCAGTCGGTCATGTGCAACAGCGACACGTTGCCGAAGGCGGGCAAGTCGTACAGGCCTTGCTCGGCGGTGGCGGCATCAGCCTCGGCGTAGCTTCCCAGGGCCATGCCTGCGGCCGAGGCGCAGGCCAGCACTTGGAGGAAATCGCGCTTGGAAAGGTTCATCGGTTGGCAGTGCTTCAATGTGTTGCGGCACCAACCACTCCGTTCGCACTGAGCTTATCGAAGTGCCTGAACATCCTGAGCCCATCCTTCGACAAGCTCAGGATGATCGGATTTGCGCCGGGAATGGCACTTCGACAGGCTCAGTGCGAACGTGATGTTTGGTGTGTTTTCAAATCCCGGGAAGTGCGGGCTACGGCTTCGACTTCTTGTCAACCAACCATCACTTATTCACCGGCGACTGCGGATCCAGCAACAACGCCATCAGGTGCCGAATTTGCTGCTCGTCCAGCAACTTGGCATGACCAAAACGAGGCATGTTCGAACACGCCGAATACGCCTTGCTGTTCCACAACTTGCCCCAGGTGTACTGCACGATGGGTGCCGATGCCGCATCAGTCACATTGCTCACGCCGCGCAGCTTGCCGTAGTTCCATAGCGACGGGCCGATGTTGCCGTAAGAGATTTCTTTTTGGTCAATTTGGTGGCAGTTGTAGCACTGCGCGCCGTTGCCGCTGGTGGCGGCGTTGGCGTCGGTCCAGGTCATGCCGCGACCGTTTTGAGCCAGCTTCTCGCCCTCGCGCCAGTCGCCGAAGTACTGGCCACCGGTGGGCCATTGAATGCTGGCCAGTGCTTCGGCTTCGACGCGTGCAGCCACCTCGGCGCTGGGTGGCTTTTCGTCGGAACAGGCAGACTGGCCAAGGTCTTGCGACAAGCGGTCTAGCTTGGCTATGCCCTGGTCGCGGAACGAGGCTTTGATCATCGCCAGCGCTTGTGCGTCAAGCTCGGTGGACGAGGGCAGGGTGGCGCAGCCGGTGGCCAAGGCGGCCGCCGACAAGGCGATCAGAAGGCGGGAGTGTTTCATCGTGTGATTTCTTGTTCAGCGTTTCAGTCAACGTTTCAACGCGGGCGCAATCGACAGCGCACCTTTGGCGTTCACGCCCATGTAAACGCCCAGCGCCACCGTCACGTCAGACGCGAATCCGGGGAAAGGGAAGCGCTGTTGGCGATAGCAATCGTTCAAGCGGCGTTGCATGCTCCACATCTCGCCGCTGGACACGCGGTACGCAGGCCAGGCTGCAAAGCCAACGCCGTCGCCGGGGTTCTTGGTGAGGTCGGGCAGGTCTTGCAGGCGGATGCGTTTGCCCGCTTCGCCGTGGCAACTGGCGCAGGAGAAATCCATCGGCCCGCCGCGAAAGTAAAAGGCGCGTTTGCCCAATTCATAAAAGCGCTTTTCTTCGGGGTGCACTTGCGGCAGCGCCATTTTTTGACCTTTGGCTTCTGCCGAAATCCACGCAGCCAGCGCGGCCACGGTGACTTGCTCGCCCTTGCCAAACGCGGTGTTGGCGATTTCGGCGGCGCTGAAACCCTGCAAGCGCTCCATGCAGGTGAGCAAGCGCGATTCCAGATCTTGCACGCGCTGGGTGTCGGCAAACCAGCGCGGCATTTGCACCCACGCAGCTTTGACAACACCTGCGCCCAGGCCCAAGTCGCAGGCTTGCAGCGTGGCATTTTTGGGGCCGCGGGCTGTTTTCCAAAGTTCTTCACCTTTGGCCTCGAACAGCTCGGCCGGGTTGCCGTCTTCCAGCATCTTGCGGTATTCGGCAATGCCGTCAGCGGCTGACTTAGTTTGCGCTTGGGTGCCGAACGGGGCACTCGCGCAAGCGGCAGCCGCGCACACAAGCATCAAGCGATAAAGGCGCTTCATGTCACGACACGACGGCTTCGTCGGTGCGTGTTTCGCCCTTGTTGTCTTTCCAAGTCACGCTGACCTTGTCGCCCACTTTTGCGCCCTTGACGTTGAATTGCAAAAACGGGTTTTTCGACACCGATGGCCCCCATTCGGCGGTCAACACCGGTTTGCCGTTCAGTAGCGCGCGAACTTCTTGGATGTACCAGGCGGGGATCACTTTGCCGGCCGCATCTTTGCGCTGGCCGGTTTCCATTTCATGGCTCATCAGCACGCGAACGGTGGCTTTGTCGCCTGCAACTTGGGCGCGGATGCGCATCGGATCGGTCATTGTTTTCTCCAGATGATTTTTTATTCAGCGTGATGGTGAGGCTTCCAGCGGGCTCAACCGCCGCAGCCGCCCAACGTGACCTTCACTTCCTTTTGCGCAAACAGCACGCGGCCATCGTTCATCAGCGCCACGCCGTACACATTGGAGGACTGTCCCATCTTTACGCGGGTGGAAAAGTTGGCGTCTACCGCGTCACTCACATCGAACATGGCCGACAACACGCTGGGGTTTTTTTCCACCATCACCAAGAGCTTTTTCACGCCCGCCAAGGCGGTGGAAACGCCCAGCGGCACCACCGCGCCGTTTTCTGCAATGTCGGGCCCGGTGATGGTCACGTCTTTGCTTTCAACTGGCGTGCTGCCGCCCAAACTCTTAGCGACATCGGCCATGTTTTTCATCTCAAACGCAGCGCCGTTGTAAGCCGCATGGGCCGACAGCGAGGTGTGCGGCAGCAAGCCCGCAGTGGCCAGCAAGGCCGTCAGCTTGGCGGAGTGGGAAAGCAAATCTCGGCGGTTCAGCATGGGTGTCTCCTTCGTTCTGATGTAGATGCATCTATCGTATTGAGCTGTGACCCACATCTTGCGGGTGAGGTTTTCGCTCAGCGTGCCGCGTCTTACTCTTTGGCCCCGGCTGCCAGCCACTGCGCAATGGCCACAGCGTCAGCTTGCGGCAGTGCTTGGACGGGCATAAAGATGTTGCCCCAAACGCCTTGCCCGCCTTGTTTGATTTTCGCCACCAGGTGCGCTTCGGCGTTATGGCGGCCCGCGTACTTGGCAGCAATCTCGGTGAACCCAGGCCCGAGTATTTTCGCCTCAGCGCCGTGACAAGCAGTGCAACTGTGTTTTTGCGCCAAGGCCAAGGCCCCAGCGTTGGAGTTGACCGCTGCGGCAGCTTGCCGCAAGGCAGTTTGCACACCGCGTTGCGGGCCCACCAAGCGCTGCTGGTCGGCCAAGTTGCCATGTTGATTGCGTGCGAAATCGGGCAAGGACGAAGCCACTTTGGGCGGGGCCGCACAGTCCTTCATGCACGGGTCAGCTTTTACATCTGGCTCACCTGCATTGCCCTTGCCTATTCCTGCACCCGGCCACATGGCGTGGTCGGCGCTCATGCCGCTTCGGTTGGGCAGCAGCTTTTGAACCTCGGCCATGTTGGTGTCTGACAGCGTGAACTTGTCTGGCAGCACACCGCCCAAGTTCAGCAGGTACGCCGTCACGGCGTAAACCTCATCGGTGCTCAAAGACTTCGGCTGCGTCCAAGGCATTGCGCGGTTGATGTAGTCCCACAGCGTCGAAATGGTGGGCAGCTTCATCAGGGTGGTGCGGCCTGGGTAGCTGGCGTCATTCAGGCGTGCCACCCTGCCGGTTTTGATGTCGTCTTTGGTGGTGCCGCCAACCAGCGGCGAAAACACCGAGTTGTTTTCGCCAAAAAAGCCGTGACACGACGCGCACTGCGCCTCCCAAACCACTTGCCCTTTGGCCGCACTGCCCGAGCCTTTGGGCAAACCTTTAAGGTCAGGGCGCACGTCGATGTTCCAGGCCGCAACTTCTTGGGCTGTGGCCGGGCGGCCGATGCCTGTGTAAGTTGTTTGCGCAGTCGCCGCAGTTGCGGCGCAGATGCTCAGCAGCCAAATCAAACCCTCACGACAGCTGAACATTTTTCACCTCGCCGCTTTCATCCACCAGCCACGTTTGCACCGCGTTGTTGTGATAAGTCGAGCGCGTGCCACGCACCGCGCGCAACTGCTGATAGGTGGGCTGCACGTAGCCCGACTCGTCCACCGCACGGCTTTGAACCAGCGCCGCTTTGCCGTCCCAAGCCCAGTCAAGTGAGAAGCGCGTCAGACATTTGCTCATCGCCGGGCCTTGCAGCGTGGCGGTCTTCCAATTGCGCCCGCCGTCCACCGACACGTCGACTCCTTTCACCGCGCCGCGCCCCGACCAGGCCAGCCCGCTGATTTGATAGAAGCCTTTGTCCAGCAACACTTGCCCGCCCGACGGCGTGGTGATCACGCTCTTGCATTCCTGTGTGCTTGCGTACTGCCGGTGCAAGCCGCCCGGCTGTAAATCCATGTAGTGAAGGGCCTCGTCTTTCGTGCCGTAAGGCTGGTCGCCCACCTCAATGCGGCGCAGGTACTTGACCCAGCTCACGCCTTGCACGCCGGGCACCACCAAGCGCAGCGGGTAGCCTTGTTCGGGCCGCAGCATTTCGCCGTTTTGGCCGTAGGCCACCAACACTTCGCCGCTTTCCACCAGCTCCATCGGCACGGTGCGCGTCATGCTGGAGCCGTCTGCCCCTTCGGCCAACACATAGCGGGCGCGGCGGTAGTCCACACCGGCCATGTCCAGCAACAGTTTCAGCGGCACGCCGGTGAACTCACTGCAACTCAACATGCCGTGCGTGTACTGGCAAGTGGGCACCGCCACATTGCCCCATTCCATGCCGGTGTTGGCGCCGCATTCAATGAAGTGGAAACGGCTCACAGATGGCAGGCGCATCAGTTCGTCCATCGTGAACACCAGCGGCGTTTTCATGAACGCGGCGTCTGAGCCGTTCAGCATCAGCCGGTGCTTCGAAGGGTCGATGTCCCACCAGCCTTGGTGGTGCCGCTCAAAGTGCAAGCCGCTCGGTGTGACGATGCCGAACAGGCTTTGCAAGGGCGCAAACGAGACCGACGACTGCGTTGTTTGCGTCAGCCCCGGGCTGGGGCGGCGCTGCACATTGGCTTCAAACTTCGACGGTTTTCCGTAGCCCTCCAGCGCCACCGGCTGGCCCAAGCCTTTGCTGTGCGCAGGCAGCTCCAGGATGTTCGGGTCGCCGTTTCCAACTTGTTTGGCTTGAGCCAAAGAACTCGATGCAGCGCCTGCCAGCGCGGCTGCAAAGGCACCGCGTACAAAGTCGCGGCGACCGGCTTTTGCTTCGCTGAAGACTTGACCCACCGCATCGCGGCGGATGAAGTTTTCGGGAGCTTTGACGAGCCGGCCAAGCCGTTGATTTCCTGATCGTTGATCGTGAAAATTCACTCTGACTCCTTGGCCGTTTTTCCATCAGCGCAGATCCAACGAGCGGACGGTATCTGTGCTTTTGCGTCGAGATATGCAATTTGACAGATATTAGTAGAGACTGATGAATGCCCGCTCAGCGCTTACCCTTGACCCATTGCAGAACTCATCAAAAATTTTCCATGACCATTGACTTTGTTCATTTCACGCCTTGGGCCGCTCTGGCGGGCTGAGCCGCGATCGGCTTGGCCGCAGCGCTTTACCTGTTTGCCAACGGCCGCATTGCAGGCATCGCGGGCATTGTGTCCAGGCGTTGGGCGGCCCCGTTGCCCGCAGTGGCGGTTGATGTGGGCAGCGTCGGCCTGGTGGTCGCCGGCCTGTTCGTGGGCATAGGCGTGCGCATGGGCAACGGCTGCACCAGCGGTCACGGCGTGTGTGGTTTGAGCCGTTTTTCGCGGCGCTCACTGGCCAATGTGCTGGCCTTCATGGGCGCGGGCGTGGTCACCGTGTTTGTGTTGCGTCACGTGATGGGGAGCGCGCTGTGAGCCCTATTTTTGGATTTGTCAGCCGCCTCATTTTTGGCCTGGGGCTGATCTTGGCGGGCATGACCGAGCCGCTCAAGGTCAAGGGTTTTCTGGACATCGCCGGGGCGTGGGACCCGAGCTTGGGCTTGGTGATGGGTGGCGCCATTGCCGTGGGTGCGGTGGCGTTTGCGCTGGCCCGTCGTCGAAAAAAGTCGTGGAGCGGCGCGCCGATGGAAATCCCCACCGACCAAACGACAGACAAGCGCTTGGTCATCGGTGGCGCGTTGTTCGGCATCGGTTGGGGCATCGGTGGCTTTTGCCCAGGGCCTGCCTTGGTGGCGCTGGGCAGTGGCTCAGCTTCGGCGGCCATCTTCGTGGTGGCCATGCGGTGGGCATGGTGGTGCACGACACGTTTTTGAGCAGGCGTTGAATCGCGGTGACCGTCACCAGCCGTTGTCTGGCAACGCGTCCGGTTTCGGTTATTTGCGATACAGCCCAGCCACATCGGCGCGTGCCCACACGCGATTTGAGGCGGCGGTGAACAGGTCAGTGAGCAAAAGCAGGCCGAAGATATAGGCGGGGCCAACGATGCCGAATGAGGGACGATGTCGTTGGAAATTCAGCAGTTCGGCGGTCAAAAGCGCCGTCAGCGTGGCGATCAGAACGACGCTGAACAAAACCGCAACGAGCATCCGATGCGCTGCGGCACAGCCTCTGATCAGCGTCGCCAAGCTCACAGCCGTTGGCACCTCGCACCCAATCGGCACTGCGTTGCTGAGCGACAGCCCGAGCTTCGCTTGCGCAAATTAAATCGACAAGACTTGCATCGACAAGAAGAGCGCAAGCAGAAGCGCCGTGGTGGAAAGTGCCACGCTCACCCGCGTCGACTCGACAACACCTTGTCCGAGGCGACGGCGAAAAACGCAACCCGGTGCGAGAAAGTTTCTGACGTGCAGATCACCAGAGGACACAAAACCGAGTGCACATGCCGTGAGGCACAGAACGCGGATCAAATTCCAAGCGTTGATGCCATCTCCTCATGCGCTCACCACTGGCCACAGATCGCACTGCGGCCACCACTATGCCCACGCCGCGGTGGCGTTCCAACCAGCCTTCGAACCCGAGCAGGCTGTAAACCTTGCTCACCGTCATCGGGTTGATGGTGTGCTCTTCGGCTACAGCGCGCACGCTGGGCATAGAGTGGCCCGCAGGCAGTTGCCCACCTGCCACTGCACGGCGAACTTGATTGACGATTTGCCGGTAGATCGGGGTGGAATCGCTGGGAGCGATGCTGAAGCGAATGGGGAGGGCTGGGCGAGATGAACTGGTGGATTGATTCAACAACACACACA
>JANPNT010000518.1:0-2537 GCA_031427655.1 Burkholderiales bacterium | reverse complement strand
TTCGGCCGGTACGCCGTGGCGTTCTTCGGCCAAGCTGAGCCAGCCTTGGTTGGCGCGCCAGAACGCTGCACCGGCGTTGACGCGCTTGGGCTCGATGAAGCGGTCGCGATAGGCGGCCCAGTTTTTGGCGGTGCCGGCTGGGGGCGGCATGATGAAGCGGGCCACGCTGGGAATGAAGCGTGCGCGCGCCAGGGTGGCCTCGGTTTTGGCAGTGTCCAGACCGTGGCGCGCTGCCACCTCGGCGGCAAACGACATCACGTCGTCGCGGCGGCCGTAGGTCACGGCGTCGGGCGTGGCTTCGCTCGCGACATAGCTTTTTGTTTTGGTTGTTTTGTCCGCAGCAAAGCCGAACGCTGGCAGCAGCGCGAAGCTGACAAACAGGCTAAAACTCGTGAGCGAGGCGGCCAGATGCATGGGGTGTGGGAGGATGTTTTTCACTCGTTGATTATCCCGGTGCGCCAATGGCAGCTCGGTCAGCTCGCGCGCACGGCCTTCGCAGCCGAGTTGAATCGACGCGTGAGCTGCGTGTCGGGCCAGCGCAAGGCGTTGCGTCCGTAGCGTTGTTTGTCCAAGGTCTCTAGCAAGGCAGCCATCACTTGGCCTCGCTCGCCCAAATGCTGTCGAACGCGCTGCGCCAAGCTGCGCGGCGCTTCGTGTTCGGCCACATTGATGCCCAAGCGCAGCAAGGCCGCGCGCAGGCGCATCATTTGGCGCGTCCAAGGGTCAATGCGGCGCCTGTCCCACCAGGCCCACAGCGCCCCGCCTGCTGCCAAGCTGCTGAGCGCCATGATGAGCAGGCGCGCCATGTCGTCCCAACCGGTGCTGGACATTCCCAAGCGCTTCAACAAGTCCACTTGTTGGGCGCGCGAATAGTTCATCACCCACTGGTTCCAGCGGTTGTTCACCGCTTCCCAGTTGGCGCGCAAGTTGGCCATCAGAGCGGGGTTGAGGCTGTCGAACGCGCTGGCGACCATGCCGGGCGGCGGGGCCAGGCTGCGGCCTCGGTCGATGCGGTCGGGCGACACGGCCGAGGTCGGGTCGGCGCGCACCCAGCCGTCACCGGCTTGCCAGTATTCGGCCCAGGCATGGGCATAGCGTTGGCGCACGATGGTGTAGCCGTCGATGGGCTCTTCGTCGGCCCCTTGGTAGCCGGTGACGATGCGCGCAGGCACGCCCATGGCGCGCATCACCACCACAAAGCTGGACGCAAAGTGCTCGCAAAAACCGACCTTGCGATCCAACCAGAACTCGTCGATGGTGCTGCGCGGATCGAGCTCTCCGTACAGGCCCGGTGTGAGCGTGTACGAGTAGCCACCCGCGCGGATGTGACGCAGCACGGTTTGGGCCAAAGCGCGCGGTGTTGCGTTGACGTAACGGGCATCTGAGCGCAGCGCTTGTGCCCATGCCACGGTGCGTGGATTGAAGCCGGCTGGCAAGGCTACGTGCTCTTGCAAACCCAACACCGACGTCTGAGGCCCGTGGCGAAAGTTCATGTGCGCTTGTGCATCAAAACGCAGCCGCTCAAAAATCGGCCGCTCGGCCGTCCATTGCAAGTCGTCGCCTTGTTTGATCCTCAGGCCGGGTATTTCTTCAATTTGGCCGGTGGCCTCCAGCAAAGGCAGCACGTTCAAGCGCTGCGGTTCCAGCGTGACCTCGTATTTCGTCACCGGCCCTGCCACGCGCAGCTCGGCGCGCGGCGTCACGGCGGCCGCGAAACTCGGCGTCAGTGCCTTCCATTCCACGCCGTCAAACAGTGCCAACACCGGGCCGCGAAAGTACAGCGAACCCGAGGGCGGCTGGCCGCCGTAAAACTTGATGCGCATGGCCACGCTGTCGTCTTGCGCCACCGACGCCACCGAACCCAGCCGCATGGTGTTGGACAAACCCGTTGGTGCGGCACCGTCTTTCGGCACACCCCACAGCGGCGCAATGCGCGGGAACAGCATGAACATCAACACCATCAGCGGTGCGCCTAACAAGGCCGTGCGCGCCGACAGCATGCCCACCTGTTTCAAGCTGGGTCGGCCCACCGGCATGTTGGACAACACCAGCGAGGTCAGCAGCCCCCACACCGACACCAACATCGCCACCGCCACCGCCATCGACTGCGAATACAGGAAGTGGGTGAGGATCAAAAAGAAGCCGAGGAAGAACACGACAAACGCATCGCGGCGCGCGCGGGCTTCCAGCATTTTCAATGCCGTCAGCGCCACTGTCATGGTCACGCCCGGGTCCTTGCCCAGCACGGTGCCGAAGCTCCAGTAGGTCAAGCCCGCTGACACGCCCAGCATGGAAATCAGCACCCATCTGCCGGGCAGCGGTGCGTGCGCAAACGCCAATCTGGCACGCCACAGCAACATCGCTGCCGCAAGGAACACGCACCACAGCGGCAGGTGCGTCACGTGGGGCAGGATGGTCCAGGCAATCACCGCCAACAAGAACAGCGTATCGCGCGTTTCACGCGGCAAGCGGCGCAGGCGCTGCCATGGGGTGACGGTCAGAGTAAGGCTCACTGCGCTGTCCTGACGCTGATGCCC
>JANPNT010000517.1:0-5777 GCA_031427655.1 Burkholderiales bacterium | reverse complement strand
ACGTGAAACGCGTCTTCATCATGGACGATGCCGAAGCCTTGCTGCCGGTGTACTTACGCTTTGTGAAAGGCGTGATCGACAGCGCCGATCTGCCGCTGAACGTGAGCCGCGAATTGCTGCAAGAAAGCCGCGACGTGAAGGCCATCCGCGAGGGTTCCACCAAGCGCGTGCTCGGCATGCTGGAGGCGTTGGCGGACAGCGAAGACGAGGCCGATCGCGCCAAGTATGCGGCGTTCTGGAAAGACTTTGGTGCCGTGCTGAAGGAAGGCATCGGCGACGACCACGCCAACGCCGAGCGCCTGACCAAGCTGCTGCGTTTTGCCAGCACGCATGCCGACGAAGGCGTGTCGCTCACCGATTACGTGAGCCGCATGAAAGAAGGCCAAGACACGATTTACGTGATCACCGCCGACAACCTGGCCGCCGCCAAAAGCAGCCCGCAGCTGGAAATTTTCCGCAAAAAAGGCATTGAGGTGTTGCTGCTGATCGACCGCGTGGACGAGTGGATGCTCAGCCACTTGTACGAGTTTGAAGGCAAGAATTTGCAAAGCGTGGCCAAGGGCGCGGTCGATTTGGGTGCCTTGCAAGACGAAACTGAGAAGCAGCAAGCCGAAGAAGCCGCCACCGCCTTCAAGCCGATGCTCGACAAGCTGAAAGAAGCCTTGAAGTCACGCGCCAAAGACGTGCGCATCACCACCCGCCTGGTCGATTCACCGGCCTGCTTGGTGGTGGAAGAAGGCGACATGAGCGGCCACTTGGCGCGCATGCTGAAGCAAGCCGGACAAAGCGCACCCATGGTCTTGCCCACGCTGGAAGTGAACGCCGAACACGCGCTGGTCAAGCGCTTGGAAGGCAGCGCGCACTTCGACGACTTGGCCAACATTTTGTTTGACCAAGCCGTGCTGGCAGAGGGTGGGCATCTGGAAGACCCCGCGGCCTACGTCCGGCGCGTGAATGGTCTGTTGACCGCCTGATCGGCCCGGAAAGCCGCGCCCCTGAAACTCGGGGGCGCAGCAGCGCTTCCCCAAAAACTTCGCACACTCCGCGGTCGGGCCTCACCGAAACGCCGGGTGTATTTTGGCTCGCGCTTAACTACCCTTGCGGCTGCTGTGTTCGGAGTAGCTGCAATGGACTGGCGAATTAAAGGGTTGGTGCGAGGCGCGCTTTCCAAGCTCGCTGCAGGCGATGTGTTGAATGACGCTCTGCAACGTTGGGTGCGCGGTCATTGAGGTAGGTGTGCCAAGCCTTGACCGGCAACTGGCTGGTGATCAAGGTCGAGCGCATGCCGATGCGGTCATCGAGCAACTCCGGCAGATCGTTGCGTTCGGCCGGGCCGATCGGAGAAATCGCGAAGTCGTCGATGACCATGAGGCCTAGCTTGGCCAACTGGGCCAGCCGGCGCGCGAAGCTGCCGTCGCCGTGGACCACCTGCAGTTCATCGAACCGCCGCGCCGCACGCACGTACTGCACGCTGAAGCCGCTGCGTGCGGCTTGGTGGGCCAGCGCGCACGCAACCCAAGTCTTGCCACTGCCGTGGCAACCTTGAGCTTGGCCGCCTTCAGCAGCCGGGCCACGCGCCGGTCGTCGCGCCAGGCGACCTCGCGCCGCACCAGCAGCGCGAGCCGGTCGTCAAAGGCGAGTGCGTCGGGTAGGTCAGTCAGAAGTTCGCGACGCGCTGGTTCACAACACGGCGCGCTTCTTGCGCAAATTGGGCAGCTTGGCGGGCCGCTGAGCGGCTTCGCAAGTCACGTCCGAAAACCGCGCAGTGCGTCCAAATTCAACACGCGCAGACCACCATACTCGACGCGTATCACGCCCGCTGTTTGCAGCGTGCGCAGCGCCTCATTCACGCGCTGGCGCGACAGCCCCACAAGGTATGCCAGCTCTTGCTGTGTGATGCGCAAAATCTGGCCCACGCCAGGGTAGAGCACCGGGTGAAACAGCGAAGCGAGGCTGCGCGCTACGCGTGCATCGGGGTCGTTTATGCGGTCAATTTCACGCGCGGCGATGAACTGGCCCAAGCGCTCGTTCAACTGGTGCGTGATGAAGCGGTTGAAGGGAATGCTGCGCTCGCTGAGCCAGTCAAACATGCTCACCGAAATGCCTGCCACGGTACTGCGGCGCAGTGCTTCAATGTTGTAGCGATAGGCCTCGCGCTTCAGCACCGTGCCTTCGCCGAACCAGCCGCCCGGTGGCACGCCGGTGAAGGTGATGGGCATGCCCACCGCCGAGGTGCTGCTCATCTTCAACAGGCCGTCAATCACGCCAAACCAAAACGTCGGTGCGCGGCCCATGCGGCACAGCAACTCGCCGGGTCCGACCTTCACGACGCGCAAATCTGGCAGCACTTGGGCGCGCTCGCCATCATTCAAAAATTGCAGCCAGGGAATGCCGCTCAGCTCAAGCTGCGTGGCTGAGCGCGATCGTTGCAGCAAGGCATTCGGCTGGCGTGAGTTCGGTGGACGGGAGCTGTTGGGCATGCAGAGCCTGGAAGGGAAACACCCGAGAGGGCTGACCCTTGAATTGTCGTCATAACGACAACTTAACGTCAAACTTGTTCGTACAGTGGCAATTAAACAGGCGCCTGGTTTATCTCAGAGCGCAGTGCGGAACATGACGGAGACAAGTTTGCAAACCACCTTCCCACGCCTGATGCTCAGCCACGCCGCTCAGCGGCCCACGGCCGCCGCGCTGCGTGAAAAAGACCAAGGCATTTGGCAAACGCTGAGCTGGTCAGGGCTGGCGTTGCTGGTGCGGGAATTGGCCTGCGGCTTGGCACAGGCCGGTTTGAAGCGTGGCGATCACATCGTGGTGATTGGCGAAAACCGGCCGCGCCTGTACGCCAGCATGTTGGCAGCGCAGTCGCTCGGCGCCATTCCGGTGCCGCTGTACCAAGACGCCGTGCCAGCAGAGTTTGTCTTCCCCATCAACAACGCCGAAGTGGCGTTTGCCATCGTCGAGGACCAAGAGCAAGTCGACAAAATGCTGGAATTGCGCGAGCAGTGCCCGCAGCTCAAAACCGTCTGGTTTGACGACCCGCGCGGGCTCCGCAAATACGATGAGGTGGGCCTGGCGTCACTCGATTCATTGATCGAATCGGGCCGCGCTCACGACAAATCACACCCTGGTTTTTTCGACGCCGAAGTGCAAGCCGGGCAGCCCGCTGAAGTGGCGGCCATGTTCTTCACCTCGGGCACCACCGGCAACCCCAAAGGTGTGGTGCACACCCACCACACGCTGATCGACCGCGCGCAGGCCGGGGCCAGCTTTGACAAACTCACGGCCAGCGAAGAAGTGCTGGCTTATTTGCCACCGGCCTGGATAGGCCAAAACATCTTCTCTTATGCGATGTGGCTGCAATGCGGTTTTGTGGTGAATTGCCCCGAGCGCGCGAGCACCGTCACCATCGATTTGAAAGAAATCGGCCCGACCTATTACTTCGCGCCGCCGCGCGTGTTTGAAGGTTTGCTCACCACCGTGATGATCCGCATGGAAGACGCGGGGGGCATCAAAAAATGGCTGTTCCACCACTTCATGGCGCTGGCCAAACGGGTGGGCCCCGCGCGCATGGACGGCAAATCCATCGGCGTGTTGGACAGCCTGCATTACGCGCTGGGCAACTGGGTGATTTACGCGCCGCTGCGCAACACCTTGGGCTTGAACCGCGTGCGCGTGGCCTACACCGCAGGCGAAGCCAACGGCCCCGAGTTGTCCACCTTCTACCGCTCCATAGGCATCAACTTGAAGCAGCTTTACGGCTCCACCGAGACCGCGGTGTTTGTGTGCTTGCAACCCGACCACGAAGCCCATGCCGACACCGTGGGCGTGCCCATCAACGGGGTGGAAATCAAGCTGACCGAAAGCGGTGAAATCTTGGTCAAGTCACCCGGCTTGCTGAATGAGTACTACAAAAACCCGGCCGCCACGGCGGAGGTTTTGACGGCCGACGGCTGGTACCACACCGGCGACGCTGGCTTCTTGAATGCGGGCGGTCATTTGAAGATCATCGACCGCGCCAAAGACGTGGGCCGCCTGATGGGCGGCGTGCACGACGGTGCCATGTTCGCGCCCAAGTACGTCGAGAACAAACTCAAGTTCTTCCCCTTCATCAAAGAAGCCGTGGCCTTCGGCGACAAGCGTGAGAGGGTGTGCGCCTTCATCAACATCGACATGGAAGCCGTGGGCAACTGGGCTGAAAAGCGCAACCTGCCCTACGGCGGTTATGCCGACCTTGCGCAAAAGCCCGAAGTGGCCGAGCTGCTGCGGGATTGTGTAGAAAAGGTCAACGCCGACCTGGCCGCCGACGACATGTTGGCCGGCAGCCAGGTCAGCCGTTTTTTGGTGCTGCACAAAGAACTGGACGCCGACGACGGCGAGCTCACGCGCACCCGCAAGGTCAAGCGCGGCACCATCGCTGAGCGCTACGAGGTGTTGGTGAATGCCATGTACGGCGGGCTGAGCCACCAGTATGTGGAAACCGCGGTGAAGTTTGAAGACGGCCGCACCGGCATGGTCTCGGCCGATTTGAAGATCATCGACGCCAAGGTGTTCGCGACCGTGAAGAAGGCAGCCTGATGTCAACATCGACCAGCGCTGAAGTGAGCCCTGAAGTCGACACCGGCCGCAAGGTCGGCGACGTGATTTTGGAAGTCAAAAACATCAGCCTTGCCTTCGGTGGTGTAAAGGCTTTGACCAACATCAGCTTCGATGTTCGCGTGGGTGAGATACGCGCCATCATCGGCCCCAACGGTGCGGGCAAAAGTTCGATGCTGAACTGCATCAACGGCGTCTACCAACCGCAGCAAGGCGAAATTGCGCTGCGCGGCAAAACCTTTAGGCACATGAACTCGCGTCAGGTTGCCGAGATGGGCGTGGCGCGCACCTTTCAGAACTTGGCGCTGTTCAAAGGCATGAGCGTGATCGACAACATCATGACCGGCCGCAACCTCAAGATGAAGACCAACATCTTCCAGCAAGCGCTGCACTTCGGCGCGGCACAGCGCGAAGAAGTGGCTCAGCGTGCCGTGGTGGAACGCATCATCGACTTTCTGGAAATTCAACCCTACCGCAAAACACCGGTCGGCCGCCTGCCCTACGGTTTGCAAAAACGCGTCGACTTGGGTCGCGCTTTGGCGATGGAGCCGCAGGTGTTGTTGCTCGACGAGCCCATGGCTGGCATGAACGTGGAAGAGAAGCAGGACATGAGCCGCTTCATCTTGGACGTGAACGACGAGTACGGCACCACCATCGTCTTGATCGAGCACGACATGGGCGTGGTGATGGACATCTCCGACCGCGTGGTGGTGCTGGACTACGGCAAAAAAATCGGCGACGGCACACCGCTGGAAGTGCGCGAGAACCCCGATGTCATCAGTGCCTATCTCGGCACGTCCCATTGAAACCTCGCACTGAACTCACCCATCGATCAAAGTTTGACTGACCCACATGGCATTTTTCCTTGAAACCCTGATTGGCGGCTTGATGGCCGGCATGCTGTATTCGCTGATCGCGCTTGGCTTTGTGTTGATCTACAAAGCCTCGGGCGTGTTCAATTTTGCGCAAGGCGCCATGGTGCTTTTTGCAGCGCTGGCGATGGCGCGTTTTGCTGAATGGATTCCACAACTCACAGGCATCACGAACCGTTTTGCGGCTAACACACTGGCCTTCATCGGTGCGACGGCGGTGATGGTGGTGGTGGCTTGGTTGATTGAAAAGTTGGTGCTGGGCAAGCTGGTCAATCAGGAAGGCATCACGCTGTTGATGGCCACCTTGGGCAT
>JANPNT010000516.1:0-1744 GCA_031427655.1 Burkholderiales bacterium | reverse complement strand
CTCGCCACCTCTCGACGCACGCCTTTTTAGTAGCTACATTAAGGTGTGCGCATCGACTTCGACTCAGCCAAAGACAAGCTCAACCGAGCAGACCACGGCCTGTCGCTGTCTTTAGCCAAGCAATTACGGGAACGCTTGTCTCGAATGGACAACCGAATCTCCTAACGCCTACCGGAGTGACGACGCTTTCCGGTATACCCTCGGTTTCAACCGGCGTAATTACGCTCATTGGAACTGGAGCCGGAACCGCTAGCGGAACTGCCGGTCTTGCGGGCGTTCGCCCCGTTACGCCCATCACGGTTCGCTGAACGATCTAACTGCTGCGCCGCATCATAGAACTTGTGATTGAACAACAACTCAAACGGGCCAGGTTTGAATTCCAAACCAACGCAGACTTACCCTGCGGCAGTCAACGGCGCGGTTTCGGCTTTACCTGACGCGCAGCATCGCTGGCGCGGCGATACAGATCGATCAACGCCGGATAGTTGCCGTCGAGCGCGCCCAGCTTGGGATTGCCTCCCGCTGGCGCGTAGAAATGCTCGGGCGTATACGGCAGGACGTAACGGCGCTCCAGATGGAACAACGTGTCGTTCGCGAGGCCGGTGGCGGCAAACCACGGGGCGGTGGTTTCAATCAGCAAATCCCACGCTTTGCGGGCGCGCTTGACGCGGCTCCATTCGCTTTTCCGGTAAGAGGTGCCGCCCATTACCGCCACCTCTACGATGGCCGGGGCTTCATCCACGGCAATCACCAGGGCCGGATGGCGCACCAGCGAGGTTGAGCCATCAGGGTGGTCGTAGGGGACATAACACCAAACGATGTCGGTCGGCTTGGGTACTGGCCAAGTCATTTGGCCACGATGCCCCACGCTTTTTCAATCGTTTGGGTCGGTTTGAACGAGCGGTCTTTGGCCGCCGCTGACGCACGCGCGGCCAGCTTGTCCCATTCGCCCGGTGTGGGCGCGCGATCACCCACAGGGATGTCGCTCGGCTTGCTGTATCTGCCGCTTTGAATATCTTCAGCCAGGCGCGCCAGTGCAAAGTGCGTAACGAATGTGGCGTCCTGTTGAAAGTATTTGGCGATGGATTCGACGCGCTTTCGGCTAACGGTGAATACTGAATCTGGTTTGAATTTGACGTAGAGGACGTCTGATTTGATGGCGGGCATGGCTGGCTCCGGACGGAATGGATTCACACTGCGGCAGCAGCAATTCACATTACATCACAGTCTAGTTTTTGACAATATAAAAGCTTGCCAGTAAACTTTTTTATTTACAGCCGCCCGCTCAAGTCCATTCCATGCGGTTCTCCAGCCCACCTGGCCAAAACCCGTTGGCTGCCAACGCTTTTCGGGCACCACTTCAATTAGCAGACGTTACTGGCACAGTCATTTCACATTTTTATGCGAAAATGCTTTTATGCGAACTACACTTGATTTGCCTGATTCCCTGATGCGAGAACTCAAGGCGCGCGCTGCGCTGGAGGGTGTGAAGCTCAAGGATTACTTTGCCCGCATTGTGCAGACGGCTCTTTCGCGTCCATCTGCGGCGGGTGCCGCGCCCAAGCGCAGCCCTGCGCCGGTGTTTCGCCGTGCCAAAGCGAAACCGATGCCGAAAATGAGCAATGCCCAGTTGCACGCGGCGCTCGATGCGCAAGACGCGGCTGATGCCAGGCGCTGACGTGGCCGCGCGCGGCGATTTGCCCGACATCAATGTGTGGCTTGCGCTGCTCAATCAGCAACATCC
>JANPNT010000515.1:0-2476 GCA_031427655.1 Burkholderiales bacterium | reverse complement strand
GATTGGTCTTCGCGCCACTGGTTGGCAGGCTTGATGAGCACCACCGCAGGCTCGTAGCCGTCCTCGGCTTGGCCGCTCACGTAGCCCACTGGCTTGTTCAAGATCACAGTGACTTTTTGCGCTTGCACAAACTTGGCTTTTGCATCGACCGTGATCTGCTGCGACGGCAGCACGCGCGAGCCGAGTTCGCTCACCACACGGCCGTCCACCCGCACCCAACCTTTGGGGATCCATTCGTCGGCCTCGCGGCGCGACGAAATGCCCAATTCGCTCATGCGTTTGGACAAGCGCATGCTGCCGGGTTCGGCCACGGGCGTGTTGTCGAAATCGTCGTCGCTGTCACTGTCACGGTCGCGGTGGCGCGTGTTGCGGCCCCGCGTTGGGGTGGGTGCGGCAGGCGCGTAGTTGGGTGACTGTTGAGGCCCGCGCCGTTGCTGCGGCGGCCCGTCGCGCCAAACTTGCTGTTGATCTGGCGATTGGTTGTCGCGCGCATTTCGATCGCTAAATTTGAAAACCGCGTCCGTGGGCGGCCGCGGTTGCCAGTCTTGCTGCAACTGAGAGGGCCGCTGCGGCGGATGTTGTTGCTGGTTTTGAAAGCGCGGTTCGAAAGCCGTGTTACGTGAGCTTGGGCCACGCGGGTCACGCGGGTCGGGTTGCCGCTCTTGGCGCGGCGCTGAGCCACGGTTTTGTTGGTGCGCAGGCCAGGCTTCACGCTGCGGCGCGCGCTGGCGATCGGTGCGTTGGTCTTGTCTGGGCTGCTCGCGTGGCTGATATTGCGGCTGAACGCGCGGCGGCGGGCGAGATTCTTGGCGCGGGTCGCCTTGTGCAGGTCGGCCTCGCGGCGCAGGCGCTGCGCTGCGGTTGAACGCGGGCGATGCGTTGTTGCCAAAGCGCTGACGCAATTGTTCTTGGTAACGCGCCTCGCGCTCAACGCGTTGGTCTTGCGCTTGCGCCAGGGTAGGGCGCGTTCGCGGCGCGCTGCCCGCGCCTCGAACCGGGCCACGTGGGGCGTCGTCGCGTTGCCTTTCGGCAGAACGAACGGGGGCTGATTTGTTGAGCTTGAGAGTGACCATGAGAACCTTCTTTCGCCCCAATTGGAGCATGGTCACCCATTCGGGAGCGACTTTCGTCGTCGACCTTGGCGTTGCTGGGCGCTGCATGGTTTCCCCGAGGGCGATTTCACTCGAAAATAGTCCGAGGTTCAGAACGCGCTCACGTTCTGATTGGACAATACGGCTGTGTGCTTTGAGCCTCGCAAGACCTTGCACACAGCGCTCGTCTGACCCTTGCTTTGTTTCGCTTTCACCAAAGGATCTCTCCATGAAGTCAAGCCTTACCTTGCTGGCCGCCGCGCTGTCTGTGACAGCCACCGTGGCCACCGCGCAAACCCCGTCCACGCTGGAAAAAGTCAAAGCCAGCGGCAGCATGACGGTGTCTTACCGCGAAGCGTCCATTCCGTTTTCATACCTTGACGACAAAGGCCAGCCCACCGGTTTTGCCTGGGAAATTTGCGCCAAGGTGGTGGACGAAGTGAAGAAGGCCACTGGCCGCGCTGACCTCAAAGTTCAAACCCAGGCTGTGACCTCGGGCAACCGCATTCCGCTGCTGCAAAACGGCACCATCGACATTGAATGCGGCTCCACAACCAACAACAGCGAACGCCAAAAACAAGTCGCCTTTGCGACCAACTATTTCTACACCGGCACGAAGTTTTTGGTGAAGTCCACCTCCACCGTGAAGGGCTTGGACGACCTGAAAGGCAAGCAAGTGGTCTCCACCACAGGCACTACCAACTTCCGCATCATTCGCAATTTGAACGAAGAGAAAAAACTCAACATCGATTTGCTGGGCGCGAAAGACCACGCCGAGTCAGCCCTGCTGGTGCAAACCGGCCGCGCCGAGGCCTTTGCAATGGACGACATCCTGCTCTACGGTTTGAAGGCCAGCGCAGTGAACCCAGCCGAGCTGGCCGTGGTGGGCGAAGCGATTCAAGTTGAGCCCTACGCCATCATGGTTCGACGCGACGACCCGGCCTTCAAGAAGTTGGTGGACGACACTTTGGCCGCCATGATCAAGAGCGGCGACTTCGACAAGCTCTACAAAAAGTGGTTCCAGTCGCCGATCCCGCCCAAGGGCATCAATCTGAGTGCGCCGATGAGCAAGGAGCTCTCCGACAACATGAAGGCCTTGAGCGACAGGCCGGCGACGTTAGCTAACGGGTGACTCTGACCGAACTGCGTTACGTCGTCGCGGTCGCCCGCGAGAAGCACTTCGGGCGCGCGGCGGAGAGCTGCTTCGTGTCGCAGCCGACGCTCTCGGTCTCGATCAAGAAACTCGAGGAAGAGCTCGACGTCAAACTCTTCGAGCGCGGCGCCAGCGAGGTCAGCATCACGCACCTGGGCGAGGCCATCGTGCGCCAGGCGCAGATCGTGATCGAGCAGGCCGCGGCGATCAAGGAGATCGCCCAGCGCGGCAA